>JAQTNG010000197.1 GCA_028714015.1 Elusimicrobiota bacterium
CTACGCGGCCGCCCAGGATCTGCAGGCGATCTCGACGGTCACGCTCCCGGCCTACGGCGCCGGCGGCGGCGCGGCGAGCGTCCAGGCGACCGGCCTGCTGCCGTTCGTCACCTACTACTTCGCGATTCGCGTGGTGGACGCCTCGACGCCGACCTTGGCAGGGGTCTGGCTCCGAGTGCCGCTCGAGAGCCGCAACCTCAACACGGGCGCGGTGCCGCTGTACGTCCCGAATCCCCCCAACCCCGTCTCGGACCTGACCGTCTTGCCCGGAACGGGCGAGGGCGACGTTTCTCTCGTCTGGACGGCGCCGAGCAACACGAACCTCGTCTCGATCTCCTCTTATGAGGTGCGCTTCGCGACGTTCTCGGCCTCGGCGGTCGGCAGCACGACGGCCTGGACCGCGGCCGCCTCCAGCGTTGCATTCGCCGCGGCGCTGGCTCCCGGCGCGCTCGAGACTCGGACGATCGGCGGGCTGTTCCCGGCGGCGACCTGGTACTTCTCGGTTAAATCGATCGACGCGACCGGCCAGATCTCGCCGATCGACACGAAGTCCACCGGCACGCTGCAGGCCGCGACCCTGCCGCGCAGCCTGCCGCCGTCCACGCCCGCGGGCCTGACCGTCATCGGGGGCATGCGCCGCGCGACGCTCGCCTGGACCGACCTGACGCCCGCGGGCAAGGGCCTCGACTTCGCCTACTACCGCCTCGAGCGCTCGACCGACCTGGCCTCGTTCGTCGCCGTGACCACCACGACCGGCACGGGCTACCTCGACACGCCTCTCGCCGCGAAGGTGACCGACTATTACCGCCTGATCGCCCGCGACCTGCGCGGCAACGAATCCGTGGCGACCTCGACCGTGAGCGCCGTCCCGTACACGATCCTGCCGATGGAGCCCCTCGGCGTCACGGTGACGGCCACCCCGCTTAACGTCACTTTGTCGTGGTCGCCGGTCACGCGCTTCGGCGACGGCACGCAGTTCCTGAGCACGACGACGCTGGACGTCGACGAGCTGATCGGCTACACGGTCTCCCGCTCGAGCGAGATCTGCGGCCCGCTCGATTTCGTGCACGTGTCGAGCCTGCCTTACATCACGACGAGCCTGCTCAACCCCACGGGCGGCCTCAACTTCTACTACCACGTCCAGTCCTACAACACGCAGGGCGTCTCGACGAACACGCTGACGATTTCGTCGCTGGGCGAGCGCAGCTTCTTCCTCGACCAGTGCGACACCGTCATGGTGCTGGACGCGGCCAACGCCGCGACGCTCAACGCCGCGACCAACGGCCGCGGCGCCGACATCCGCGTCATGTCGACGCGCCGCCCCCAGGACGTGGGCGGCTCGATCTTCCAGTCGGCCGAGTGGCGCGCGTTCCTCAACGGCGTGACCGAGCTCGCCGGCTTCGCCTTGCCCAAGCCCGCGCGCATCGTCATGCATTTCGACACGCTCGGCGGCGTCGTCGTCCCGACCACCGCGCCCGTGAGCGGCCTCGCCGTCGCCGGCAACGGCGCCGCGCCCGCCGCGGTCTCTCCGAAGAACGTCGGGATGTACTGGAATAACGGCAGCGACTTCAAGAAGATGTACGGCGCCGTCGACGCGAACGCGCAGACCGTGACGGTCGAGTCCCCCAACCTCGGCCTCTACCAGATCCGCTCGCTGTTCCGCGCCGGCGGCGCGGTGTTCGACCTCTCGAACATCTCCGGCCGCGTGATCACGCCCAACGGCGACGGCCTCAACGACTCCGTCATCTTCACCTACGATCCGGGCCCCCGCAACGCCTCGGTGCGCGGCCGCATCTACGACATGACGGGGTCGTTCGTGGCGGATATGGCCCCGGGCCTCGTGCCCAACACCTTGGCCTGGGACGGGAAGATGAACGGCCGCGCGGCGACCAGCGGCGTGTACGTGTACAAGATCGAGGGCGACGGAAAGACCTACACCGGTACCGTGGTGGTGGCTCGTTGATGTATAGTCAAAGGAGAAGCAACATGAACTCAAAGAAAATGATCATGGCGGCGCTGGCGGCGGGGCTTGCGGCCCTGCTCGGGGCCGCGGAAATCCGCGCGCAGGATGGGGCTTTTCGCTTCTTCGGCCCTCTCGCCCGGGTGATCACGCCCAACGGAGACGGCGTCAATGACCGCGCCTTCTTCTGCTTCGACAATTTCTCCGACTCCGGCGTCACGGGGCGTATCTACACGCTCCTCGGCGCGGAAGTGGCGTCGACGGGATCCAAGACGAGCTCCGTGGGCACGGCCTGCTCCGGAGGCGCTTTGCCGCAGTACGTTTCGTGGGATGGGACGGCCAACGGAACGCACGTGCGCAGCGGCATCTACGTTTACCGAATCGAAGCGGAGGGCAAGACCTATTCGGGCACCCTCCTGGTGGTGAGGTAAGCCATGAAAAACATCACTCTTCGCCGCGTCGTCGGACTGACCGTTCTCCTGTCGGTTTGCTACCCTATGTCCGCAATGGCAGCCTACGAGGACGTGGGCGTCGGGGCGCGCGTGTCGGGGCTCGGCCAGGCCTACACGGCGGTCGCCGACGACGTCTACTCCGTGTACTACAACCCCGCCGGCCTCGGCACGCTCGATCGCGCCGAGCTGGGCACGACCTACTCGAAGCTCCTGACCGGTCTGTCGGACGGGTCGAATCCGTCCAACTCGTTCATCGCCTACGCCCATCCCGTCGACGGCGGACGCAGGGGAACGTTCGGCGCGGGCTGGAACTACTTCACGCTCGGCAGCCTGTATCGCGAGAACCAGCTCTTAGCCTCGTACGGCCGAGGCCTGTTCGCGCGCACCTCGCCCGACAAGTACTACCTCGGCGGCACGCTGAAGTACCTGACCCGCTCCGTCGGCGGGACGGCCGAGGCCTCCAACGGCATCTCGAACACGGGCGTGGCCACCGGCACGGCCGACCCGGTCCTCCAGCACGCGTCGAAGGGCAACCTCGACGCCGACCTGGGCTTCCTGTGGCGCGTCAAGCCCCGCTGGACCGTCGGCCTCATGATCCAGCATCTGATGGAGCCCAACGTCGGCTTCTCGGACGCCGACAAGCTCGGACGCAACGTGAAGCTCGGCGGCGCCTATAAGACGCCGTTCTCGACCTTGACCGGCGACGTGCGCCTGCAGAGCGCCCCGGACGGCTCGACCGACAAGATCTTCGCGGTCGGGGCCGAAAAGTGGCTCCCCACCCTCCTGCACGGCTCGTTCGGCGTGCGCGGCTCGCTGTCCACCGGCAGCCGGGACTTCCGGCAGATGACGGTCGGCCTTTCCTATAAGATCAGCCGCATGCAGTTCGACTACGGCTTCGCCCTCCCCATCGGCGGCATGACCTCGACCTCCGGCTCCCACCGTCTCGGCTTGACCCTGCGCTTCGGCCGCGCGAAGCAGGCCGAGGCCGCGTTCGGCGAGGCGATCCTCGAGAACCTGCGCGACCTGGCGGCCGTCGGCACCCCCGACTTCCGCTATCAGCTCGAGGACCTGGCGCTGTACAAGCGCACGGCGATCGACGAGTTCCTCCGCCAGGCGAAGCTCGACGCGACCGCCGGACGCTACGCCGAGGCCGCGGACAAGCTCACGCAGGCGCTGTCTCTGAAGCCGAAGGACCCTCGTCTTCAACAGAGCCTGGAGCGCATGACGGCCGTCGCCACGGTGTTCCCGGCGGTCAAGGACTACCAGACCGACGCGGCGCAGGCGGCCATCTACGAGGGCTCTCTCGACTTCGTGGCGGGCGACGCCAAGGCGTCGCTGCGCAAGCTCGCGTACGCGGAGAGCCTGAACCCGACCGACGAGCGCATCGAGCGCCTGGCGAAGGCCGTCGAGGCCGCGAGCGGCGTGACCCGCGAGGCCCCGGCGGTCGCGGAAGCCGCCAAGGCTCCGACGATGGGCGCCGAGAAGGTCGTCGGCGGCACGATGGCCCTGATGGAGGTCGCGCTCCGCGAGCGCGATTTCGAGCGGGTCGTGAAGCTGGCGGATCAGGTGCTCCAGCTCGATCCGTCGAACGCGCTCGCCTACAAGCGCCTCGGCGCGGCGCACTACGCGCTCAAGCACAACGTCGAGGCTCTCAAGGCCCTGCGCTCGGCGTACAAGCTCGAGGCCGATCCGGACTCGCGCAAGCAGATCAAGAGCTACCTCGACGCGCTGCAGTCCCTCATCGAGCGCGGCAAGCGTGAAGCGGCCCCGGAGGCGAAGGCTCCGGAGGCCAAGTCGACCGGCCTCTCGCCCATGGAAATCGAGCGGCTGTATGAGGCCGGCGTGGATCTCTACGCGCAGGGCAAGCTGACCGAGGCCGCCTCGGCCTTCCGCCGCATCATCGAGTCCGAGCCGAACAACGCCTCGGCCCGGCGCGCGCTCGACCGCGTGCAGTCGGAGATCATCTCGGGAGGCCAGAAGAAGTGACGATCCGCACGAGGCTCGTCGTCAGCACGTTCCTGCTGCAGGTCTTCTCCATGGCCCTGCTCGGCTGGGGCGTGCTGGCGGTTCGCCGCCAATTCCAGGATCGCGAGCTTCACCAATCGGCGGCGCTCATCGAGATGGCCGTGGAGCGGGCCGCGTCGGACGCCTTGATCCAGAAGGACGACGTAGCTCTCCTGAGCTACATGAAGTTCCTTCAGGTCCAGTATCCCGCGATCACCCAGGCGCGCATACTCTGGAAGAACAAGGGCCGGGAACGGGCCGCGACGGTCGGCCTCGGCCGGTTCGGGGCTCAGGTCCGCGAGTCGCGCTTCACCGTCGCCGATCCCGCGGACCCCCAGAGGACCGTCGAGGTCGATCTCGCGCTGGACTACGATGTGCTCGACGCGCCGTTTTGGGACGCGAACCGGCGCCTGACGAAGATCATTCTCGCCGTCTGGGGCGGGACGAGCCTTCTCGGCCTGCTCGTGTCCTTTCTCATCGCGCGGGGCCTGACCATGCCCATCGTCGAGCTGAGCCGCCTGGCCGGGGAGATCGGCGGCGGCAAGCTCGGAGGCAAGCTCGCGTGGGAGTCGGACGACGAGCTCGGCGGGCTCGTGCGCGCGTTCAACGGCATGTCGGGACGCCTCGAGGAGTTCGACTCGATCAAGCGCAACTTCGTCTCGTCGGTGACGCACGAGCTGAGGTCCCCCCTGGGAGCCATCGAGAGCTTTCTTCAGCTCATCCGGGAGAAGATGGCCGGGGGCACTCCCGAGGGCTACGCGCAGTCGAAGGATTTCCTCGAGCGCATCCAGGTCAACGTCCGGCGCTTGTCGGGCTTCATCAACGACCTTCTCGACGTCGCGAAGATCGAGAAAGGCAAGATGGAATGCGTCCTGCGGCCGATGGAGCTGCCGGTCGTGGCCAACGAGGTCTGCCAGTTCTTCGAGGCGAAGGCGCTTCAGCAGGGCGTATCGATCCAGAACCGCCTCGCCGTCCTGCCCGCCGTCATGGGCGACGCCGACCGCGTGCGGCAGGTTCTCGTGAACCTGATCGCCAACGGCCTCAAGTTCACGGCCTCGGGCGGCCAGGTCTGGATCACGGGCGAGCAGTTTCGCGACGGCGGCGCTCGCTGGATCGAGATCACGGTCGGCGACACCGGCCGCGGCATGGACGAAGCCGACCGCTCGCGCCTGTTCCAGCCGTTCACGCAGGGGCGGAACGTTTCGGAAGGGGTGGCGGGTCACAAGGGAACGGGCCTCGGGCTCTACATCGTGAAATCGATCGTGGATCAGCACGGCGGCAAGATCGAAGTGAAGTCGACTCCCGGGCAGGGCACGAGAATCAGTTTTTCGCTGAAGGTCGCGGCATAGCCGCCGGAGGCAGCATGGCGATTAAAGTGTTGGTCATCGACGACGAGGAAGACTACCGGATCATCATCTCGGAGGTCCTGCGCGGCGCGGGCATGGAGGTTCGCCTCGCCGTCGACGGCGAGCAGGGCCTGCGCATGCTCAAGGAGAACCCGGCCGACGTCGTGCTCGTGGATTGGATGATGCCGCGGATGGACGGCGAGCACTTCTGCCGCGCGATGCGCGCGGAGCCGGCGCTCAAGGACCTGCCGGTGCTCATGCTCACGGTCAAGCAGACCGCCGACGAGGAGCTCGAGGCGCTGCACTTCGGCGTGGACGACTTCGTGGTCAAGCCGTTCAAGGCCGACGAGCTCCTCGCGCGCGTGCGCGCCGCCCTGCGCCGCACGGAGAAGAAGCCCGCGTGAGCCGATATTCTGTAATCGTCGCCGCGCTCATCGTCGCGCTCGTCGTTGCGGTGGCGGCCGTCAGGCCCGGCGCGCCGGTCCGCGTGGACGTTCCCGAGGGCCTCAGCGCCCGGCAGACGGCGGAGCTTCTCGGCTCCAAGGGCGTCGTGCAGTCGGTGTTCGTCTTCCGGGTCCTCCTTAAGATCACGGGCTTCGACCGGCATCTGAAGCCCGGAACGTACACGCTTCGCCATCACGAGTGGCCCACGGTCGTCGCGCGCAAGCTGACGCTCGGCCTCACCGACGACCTCAAGATCACCATCCCCGAGGGCTTCATGGCGAGCCAGATCGCCGAGCGCCTGGAAAAGGCCGGGATCGTGGACGCCCGCGAGTTCCTCGCGGTCGTGAACGCGCGCAAGCTCGAAGGCCGCCTTTTTCCCTCCACTTATCATTTCCCCCCCGGCTACGGCGCCGATAAGACGGCCGCCGCGATGACGGCCGAGTTCCAGAGGCAGATCGGCGCCGCCTACGCGGCGGCGAGCCCGGCGCCCGAGCTCGGATTCGAGGACGCGCTGACTTTGGCCTCCATCGTCGAGCGCGAAGCCGTGCTCAAGCAGGAGCGCCCGATCATCGCGGCCGTCTACCTGAACCGCCTCAGGAAAAAAATGCCGCTGCAGGCCGATCCGACGGTCCAGTACGCCCTCGGCCTGGGCCATTGGAAGAAGGGCCTCACCCGGGCGGACCTGGGAGTGCCTTCGGCGTACAACACCTATCTCAGGCGCGGCCTGCCGCCGGGCCCGATCTGCTCGCCGGGCATCGAGTCGTTCAAAGGCGTGCTGAGCCCCGCCAAAACCTCGGCCCTGTACTTCGTCGCCGACATGACCGGCGGCCACATGTTCTCGGAGACCAACGAGGAGCACTCGAAGGCGCGCATGATCTACAAGAAGGAGCTCCGCAAGGCCAAGGACAAGCTCAAGAGGGAGGCCGCCGCCGGCGCGCATTAAGTACGCTGGACGAAAACCTCGATTTCTGGCATAATCAACATGTCGGGCGTGTAGCTCAGCTGGGAGAGCGCATCCTTCGCAAGGATGAGGTCGCAGGTTCAATCCCTGTCACGTCCACCAAATTTAAGCCGCCCTCCCGGGCGGCTTTTTTTTCGCTAGGATAAACCCGTGAAATCCCTGCCCAAGGGGCTGCGCGGCCTTATCCCCCTCGCGGCGCTGCTTGCCGTGGTCGGCGCCCTGGTGCTCGCGTCCCGCCCGTCCGAGCTCATGCAGGGCGTCGAGCTCAAGACGCTCGACTG
>JAQTNG010000198.1 GCA_028714015.1 Elusimicrobiota bacterium
CGCGATCATCTGCCCGAGGCCGCAGGGCTCGAAGCGCGACGGCATCAGAAAAAGATCGGAGGCCGCGTAGATGCGGTGCGCGAAGGACTCGTCGAACGAGCGGTGAAAGTGCACCGACCCCTTGCGCCGGCGCTCGAGCGCGGCGAACATCTCGGTCAGCGCCGGATCTCCGGTGCCGAGCACCACGAGCTGGCAGCGGTCGAGGCGCGCCTCGAGCGCGGCGAGCGCGATGTCGAGCCCCTTCTGATAGTCGAGCCGGGACACCACGCCGATCAGCGGCCGGTCGCCGCGGACCTCGAGGCCGCACTCGCGCTGCAGCGCTTCCTTGCACGCGGCCTTGCCCGCGGCCGCGTCGTCCCGCGAGTAGCGGCGCGGCAGGGACGCGTCGCGCGACGGGTCCCAGACGTCGAGGTCGATGCCGTTGAGGATGCCGCGAAGATCCTTCGAGCGGCGCCGGAGCAGGCCCTCGAGGCCGAAGCCGCGGTCCGGAGACTCCTGGATCTCGCGAGCGTAGGCCGCGCTCACGGTCGTGAGCTTGTCGGCGTGCACGATCCCGCCCTTGAGGTAGCTCACCTGCCCGTAGTACTCGAGCCCGTCGGACGACCAGTCCTCGGGCCCGAAGCCGCAGACCGCGAGCGCCGCGGGCGGGAAATTCCCCTGATACGCCATGTTGTGGATCGTGAACACGCAGCCCGTGCCCGCGAAGTGCGGGTCGTCCCTGTAGTGGCGCTTCAGGTGCGCCGCGACGAGGCCGGTCTGCCAGTCGTGGATGTGGATCACGTCGGGCTTGAAGCCGATCGCCTTCGCGCCCTCGAGCACCGCGCGCGAGAACAGCCCGAAGCGCCGGTCGTTGTCCTCATGATCCTTGCCCGCGTTCCCGTACAGGCCCTCGCGGTCGAAGAACAACGGATAGTCCACGAAGTACACGGACACGCCGCGCCGGTGCAGGAAGGTGAGGCCGACGTCCGCCGTGCCGCCGGCGAGCGGGACCTTGATCGGCTGGGTCATGCCGCCCTCGAGCGACGCCGCGCGGATCGCCCGGTACTTGGGCAGGAACAGGCACACGTCGTGGCCGAGGCCGCCGAGCCTCTGAGTGAGGGCTCCGACCACGTCGGCGAGCCCCCCGGTCTTGCAGAAGGGGACCGCTTCGCTGGCCGCGACGAGGATCTTCACTTATTTAGGCCAGAGCCCCTCTTTCTCTTCTTCTTCCGGCTTGGGATTCGCCTCCGGCGAATCCGCCGGATGCTCGGACAAAACCTCGGCGATCACGGCCTCCTCGGTCTGATCGGCGACGGATTCCGCGGAGACGGGCTCCTCGGCGGCCGGCTCCGAGTCCTCGGCCGGATGCTCGGACAAGGCCTCCGCGATCACGGCCTCCTCCGTCTGCTCGCCGATCGCTTCCGCGGCGGGCGCGGGGCGCTCCTCCGCGTGCGGAGTATCAAAGGGTTTTTCGCCCGCGGCCGTCTCAGCGGGCGAAAAACGATCCAGAGGAGGAAGATCCTCGAGGCTGCGCAGGCCGAAGTGGCGCAGGAACTCCATCGTGGTGCCGTACATCAGCGGGCGCCCGACGGTCTCCCGGCGGCCGACGACCTTGATCAGGCGCTTCTCGAGCAAGGTCTCGAGCGCGGCGATGACCTCGACGCCGCGGATTTCCTCCACCTCGGCGCGCGTCAGGGGTTGTTTGTATGAAATAATCGAGAGAGTCTCCTGCGCGGCGGTGGACAGGCGCATCGTGGCCCGGTCGCTGAAGAGCTTGCGCATGTACGGCGCCAATTCCGGGCGGGTGGCCATCTGCCAGCCCTCGGCGACGGCGATCAGGCGGTAGCCGAGGTTGCGGTCCTCGAGCTCGCGGCGCAGCTCCTCGACGGCGGCCACGATGCGGTCCTGGTCGCGCACGTTGACGAGCTTGCACAGCTCGCCGGCCGACAGGGGCCGGTCGGTGATGAACAGCAGGCCCTCGAGCGCGCGGCGCAGCAGCGCGGGATCGTTGGCGGGCGACGGAGCGGGCGTATGCTCGGGCGCATGCGCTTCGTCCGCGACGGCCGCGAGCGATTCGATCGTCACTTCCGCCCCCTCGGCCGGCGCCTCGGCCTGATTCGCCTGAGGCGAATCCATGGGCGCTTCATCGATCGGCGCTGATTCGGAGGCTTCGGCGTTCTCGGCTTCAGGGCTGGACATCGGTCTCTCCTTCCTGATTCGCTATGGGCGAATCGACGGGGGCCGGCTCGTCATGATTCGCCTGCGGCGAATCCATGGGCGCTGCATCGATCGGAGCCGCGGGCGTCTGCGCGGCGAGCGCTTCCGCGATGAGCGTTTCGGCGATGGGCGTCTCTTCGACGGCGGATTCGTCCTTCTTGAAGATGTTGATCCTTCCGAAGTTCCCTTCCTGGCGGATGAAAATCTTCTGCAGCTTGGTCAGCTCGAGCATCGCGAGGAAGCAGGCGATGATGCCGCGCCGCTTGCGCTCGTCGGCGAACAGGTCTTCCCAAGGGATCATCGCCCGGTCGGTGAGGAGGAACATGATCTTTTCCATCTTCTCTTCGATCGGGAACTCTTCGCCCTCGACGGCCTGGGAGTCGTCCTCGGCGCCGGCGAGGATGACCTGCAGGTGCGCCATGAGGTCGAACAGCGAGACGTTGGGCGACTTCTCGGCCTCCTCGAAATGGGGCGCGCCGCGGTAGAACACGCCTTCCATCTCGGCGGCGCGGTCCGCGAGGAACTTCGAGGCTTCCTTGAACTTCTGGTACTCGAGAAGCTTCTGCGCGAGCTCCGCGGCCGGATTGGGGCCCTCGTCTCCCTCGAGGTTCTGCTCGCTGGGCAGGAGCGACCTCGACTTGACCGCCATGAGGGTCGCCGCCATCACCAGGAAATCGCCCGCGATGTCGAGGTCCATGTCCTTCATCAGCTCGAGGTAGGCGAGGTACTCCGTCGTGATCTGCGCGATCGGGATGTTGTTGATGTCGAGGTCGTTCTTCTTGACGAGGAACAGCAGCAGGTCGAGCGGACCCTCGAACAGCTCGAGCGCAACTTCGTAAGCCTTCTCGGTCATTTAGCGGAGCCTCATCGCGCGGCGGACTTCTTCCATCGTCTTTTGCGCGACGGCGCGCGCCTTCACGGCGCCGTCGGCGAGGATGGAATCGACTTGGGCGGCCGTGAACGACTCCCGGCGCTTGCGGAACTCGTCGAAGGGTCCCGTCATCTCGGCGAACAGATCCTTCTTGCAGGCGCCGCAGCCTATCGCGCCCGCGCGGCATTCGTCGCCGCGGCGCATGTAGAAATCCGTGTCCGCATAGAGCTTGTGCATCGCATAGACCGTGCAGCCCGGCGGATTCTCGGGGCACGGAAGCGGATGGCCCGGGTCGGTCGCGGCCTTGCGCGTCGGGTCGGTGTACATGCTCTTGACCTTTTTCTCGAGCGACGCGGCGGTCTCGTAGATGTCGACCGCGTTGCCGTACGACTTCGACATCTTGCGCGAGTCGGTGCCGGGAACCTTCGGCGTCGGGGTCAGAAGGGGCTGGGGCTCGCCGAAGATCTCGCCGAACACGTGGTTGAATTTCCGGGCGATTTCGCGGGACAGCTCGACGTGCGGCAGCTGATCCTGGCCGACGGGAACCTTGTTGCCGTGGTAAAGGAGGATGTCGGCCGCCTGCAGGACCGGATAGCCGAGGAAGCCGTAAGTCCTCAAAGACTCGTGGCCGGCGGCTTCGACCGTCTGGGTCTTTGTCACGACCAGCTTTTCACCGGCGTCGACGACGATTTGATGCTTCGTCTTCGCCAATTCCTGAAGCTGCTCCTTCCACGTCGGGTTGTTCTCGAGCCAGCCGAGCGGGGTCACCATGGCCAGCATCAGCGCGAGCTCGGCGTGCTCGGGCACGTCGGACTGCTTGAAGATCACGCACTTGGCGGGATCGAGCCCGGCCGCGAGCCAGTCGAGGACCATCTCGCGGCAGTTCTCCTGGAGCTTGGAGGTGTCGTCGTAGCCGGTCGTCAGCATGTGCCAGTCGGCGACGGAGAAAAAGCAGGGGTATTGGGCCTGCAGGGCGACCCAATTCTTCAGCGCCCCCCAGTAGTTTCCCAAGTGGAGGCGGCCGGTGGGACGCATGCCGGAAAAGACGACATCCGCGCGCTTCATTCCGTCGGGATTCTAGCGTTTCCCGACGGGTAATTCCAGTTTTTTATTAAGGAAGAGGCGGCTGCTTCCTGAGCCAGGCCAGCGCGGCGGCGCGGGTCTTCATCGCGCCGCGGCGCTGAAGGCGGGCGGCCTCGTCCAGCAGGGCGTGAAACGCCGGCCCGGGCTCGAGCCCGGCCGCGATGAGGTCGGACCCCGCCAGGAAGCACGGCTTGAGCGCGGCCGCGGGGAGCTTCGGCAGGAACCGCCGAACGGCCTCGGTCACGAGCGGTTCGGGCGCCGTGCGCGGCGACTTGTCCGAGAACGCCAGCGCCAGGGCGTCGTGCAGGAGCGTGCGCAGGTGGTGGTGGTGCGGGAAAGCGTCGACGAACGCCCGGCCCTCGACCGGACCCAGGCCGAGCGCCAGCGCCGCGAGGCGCGGCTCGACGCCGGCCGGCAGGGCGAGCGCGCAGGGCAGATCCGGGTGAAGCAGCGCCAGATAGCCCCAGGCCTTGAGCAGGGCGAACGCCGCGCGCGGGTCCTTCTCGCCGAGAAGGCTCTCGAGCTCGTGGAGCCGTCGGTGCGGCGACAGCTTGGCGGCGTGACCAGCGGCCAGCGCGTCTCCGGCCTCGTCGATCATGCCGTTGGCGGGACGATACCCGAACCGGCCGAGGAAGCGCGCCGCGCGGAATACGCGCGTCGGGTCGTCGCGGAAGCTCGCGGGGTGGAGCACGCGCAGGACGCGGTCCTTCAGGTCGCGCAGGCCTCCGTAGGGATCGGTCAAAGCGCTCGACGCGTCGTCGAGGCGCACGGCCAGCGCGTTGATCGTGAAGTCGCGCCGGAAAAGGTCAACCTCGATGGGGACGCGGACCGCGTCGATGACCGGCAGGCAGGCCGGATCCGGATAGGATTCGGCCCGGGTGGTCGCGACGTCGACCCGGTACTTGCCCTTGGAGACGATGCGCCGCGTGCCGAACCGACCGAAGACCTCGACGCGCCCGCCGAGCAGCCGGGCCGCGGCGGCGGCGACGGGATCCGGATCGCCGGCGACGGTCAGATCGAGGTCGAAGTTCGGGCGGCGCAGGAGCCAGTCGCGCACGGGGCCGCCGACGGCGTACAGCGGCGTGCCGTGGGCGCGAGCCTCCTCGGCGAGGGGCGTGAGTATTTTCGCCGCGGCGGCGGGAACGGCGACGCGGGAAGGCCGTCCGCTCACCGAGCCGCCAGCGCGGCGGGCGGCAGGCCCGCGGCCGGGTCCTTCTCCAGCTTCGCGAGATAGTCGGACCAGGCCGTGAGCCGGTCGTTGGCCTCGAGGATCTTCTTGATGCCGGCGACGATGGAATCGCGCGTCGGGACCTTGCCCGTGTACGGAAGCCACGACGGGGCGCCGTGCGCGCGCGCCCACGCGGGGCTCGCCTTGTACACCGAGAGCTTCAGGTCCTTCGCGAAGAAGGCCATCACGTCGCGCTCGTCGCGGCGCCAGTCCTCGGACACGAGGAGCTCGGCGAGCCCTTCGGGCCCGAAGAAAACGTCGGGCTCGTGGCCGACCGGCAGATGATCGCCGAGCGCCGTGCTCATCGCGGCGAAGTCGGCCTTCATCTTGTCGCGCCACTTCGCCTCTTCGGCCTTGTACGACATCGGAAAGACGAAGGCGAGGATCTCGTCGTCGGGCTCGTAATAGATCCACGCCGCCTCGGGCACGAAGGCCGCGCCGCACGACGGGCAGAGAAGGAGATTGCACTCCATGGCCTTGGCCTGGTCGCGCAGCAGGGCGTCCTTGCCGCCGTGCACGAAGCTCCAGATCGGAGCGTCAAAACCGTCCGTGCAGGAGAGGCAGTTCGCTTCGATGGTTCCTTGAAATGACATGGGATGATTATAGCTAACGCGCCGGGGGTCGGGCGCCGGGCCTACCGGGTCAAACGGCGGAAGTACTCTTTGATCGCGGAGTCTTGAGCGGCGGGGCGCGGCTCGCGCAGGGAGCGCTCGAGCTCGTCGCGCAGTTCGCGCGGGGGCCGGTATTCGTCGGCGGACGGCAGCCGCACGCGGCCCGTCGATTTTCCGCGCGCGCCGCGCGGGGCGCCGCGCACGACGCCTCCCGGCATCTCGAACGGACGGCTCAAGCCCTCGCCCGAGCCGGCTCCGCCGGATTCGCCGTCGGCGGAGTTCTTGTCGCCGTCCTGCAAGATCGCGAGCGCGGCCTCGCCGCGGCGCAGGCCCTCGGACGCGTCGCCGCGCCGCAGGGCTTGCTCGCCCGCTTCCTGCTCGGACATCGCGTCGTCGATGCGGCGCACGGGGCCGCCGGGCATGAAGCCGAGAAGGCCGGCCGCGTCGGAGACCTCGCGGCGCAGGCGCCCGGCCGCCTCGCGCGCCTCGCCCTGGGCGTCGGCGGCCTCGCGCGTCGAGGCCGGATCGGGGGCCGGGGCGTCGACGCCGCGCTCGAGGGCGGCGGCGGCGTCGTCGAGGGTCTTCGCGGCCGCCTCGTGGGCGGCGGAACGGGGGCGGTCGGACAGGGAGGCCTGGCGGGACTGCCCGGCGGCGGCGCGCAGGAGCCTGACCGCCTCGTCCGCCTTGCCCGCCTTGAGGCTCCCGCTCGCCGCGCGGGCCGCGCGCTCGGTCTCGGCGGAGGGCGCGGAGGAAAGCGCGGTGTCGATGGCGTCCTGGGTCTTGAGCAGCAGCTCCTTCTGAGCGCGCACCGTCCCGGCCAGGCGCGCGTTCTCGCGGCGGCGAGAGGCCTCGACGGCTTTTTCCTGCCGCGCGACGGCTTCGCGCCACGCCTGGGCCACGCGTCCGGCCCCCTCCTTGGCGCGGCCGGCCTGGGCGCTCGCCGCGCGCTTGCCCGATTCGCGCAGGCCCTTCGAGACGCGCGAGAGCTTCTCCGCGAGGTCCTTCGCCGCTTTCGCGGCGCCGGCGGCGTCGCCGCTCTGCAGGGCGCGGCGCAAGGCGCTCGCGGCTTCGCGGGCGCCTTCCAGCGGCAGCTCGCGGACCTTGCTCGTCTCCTCGGACGCTTCCGGAAGCGCGTCGATGGATTTTCTCAGCTCCTCGAGCGCCGCGTCCACGGAGGCCAGCGCCTTCTGGAGCTCGGCCGCTTCGGCCGGCGTGAGCTTGCCCTTCAGGCGCTCGACGGACTCGTCCAGCTCGCGGCCCTCCCGCTCCGCGTCGAAGGCGCGGTCGGCCATGTCCTGGGCGTTCTGCACGCTCGAGCCCGCCCGCAGGGCCGAGGAGGCGGCGCGGGCCTGCTCGGCCAGCGCCGTCTGCTCGCGCGCGGATCTGGGAAGGTCGCGCTGCTCCCGGGCCGCGGCGGCTTTCGGCAGGC
>JAQTNG010000199.1 GCA_028714015.1 Elusimicrobiota bacterium
GGCCCGGGACGAGCGCGAGGTACTCGCCGGAGTGCGCGAGGTCCTGGGCGGCGCGGCGGTCCGTGAAGAGGAACTTCCCGCCGACGCGGGGGTCGATCTCGGCGCGAAAGATTTTCCCCGCCGGGGTCGAGAACAGGCCCCGGCCCGCGTTCTCGGGGATGAGAAAGGCGTCGAAGATTCGCTGGGGCGGGGCGTCGATGTACCGGGAGACGATCACCGGGGCGAGGGCGCTGTTCATAGCCGCATTGGACCAAACCGCCCCGCCCCGTTAAAATGACGGACGAGTGACAATTATGTCGCCGGCGGATGCAGGGGCTTCCTAATCCCCGGGCCGAAAGGCTAGAATCGGTGCCTGTGAGCGCCAAGCCCTACCTGTCGGCCCTGATCCCGGTTTACAACGAAGAAGAGAACCTTCCCGCCCTCGGGGAAGAGGTCTCCGCGGCGCTCAACGCCATCGGCAAGCCCTACGAGGTCATCCTCGTCGACGACGGCTCCAAGGACCGGTCCTACGAGGAGCTGCTCAAGCTCGTCGAGAAATATCCGAACTTCAAGACCGTGCGCCTGGGCCGCAACGCGGGCCAGACCGCCGCGATGCTCGCCGGCATCCAGCACGCCTCGGGCGAGCTGATCGTCTGCCTCGACGCCGACATGCAGAACGACGCGCGCGACGTTCCGAAGCTGATCGCGAAGCTCGAGGAAGGCTACGACTGCGTCAGCGGCTGGCGCAAGGACCGTCAGGACCGCTTCCTCGACCGCAAGCTGCCGTCGATCATCGCCAACAATTTCATCTCCTACGTGACCGGAGTGCATCTGCACGACTACGGATGCACGCTCAAGCTCTACAAGGCTCAGTACCTCAAGCCCCTGCGGCTCTACGGCGAGATGCACCGCTTCGTGCCGGCGCTCGTCGGCTTCCTCGGCGCGAGGGTCGCCGAGGTGCCCGTCAACCATCGCGCCCGCACGCGCGGCGTCTCGAAGTACGGCATCTCGCGCACCTTCAAGGTGCTCCTCGACCTGATGACGGTCAAGTTCATGGACTCCTACCTCGGCAAGCCGATCTACCTGTTCGGCGGAGGGGGGGTCGGCATGGGCGTCGTCGGCGTGGCCTTCATGGCCGACACGCTGTACAAGAAGTTCTACCTCGGCATCTTCGTCAAGGACCAGCCTCTTTTTCAGGTCGCCATCTTCTGCCTGCTCATCGGCTTCCAGATGGTGCTCATCGGCCTCCTGGCCGAAATCCTCGTGCGCATCTACTACGACCTCAAGGACATGCGTCCTTACTTCGTCCGCGAAACCGCGGGATTTAATCCTTGAAAAACGGCCCCTTATTGGGGTAGCGGCCACATTTCCATCGTCGCGGCAGCAGGCCAATGTTATTGCCGCTCTTTCCAGGTTTTAAGCGACAGGCGATTCCTCCAACGACTCCGTAAAACAAGGGCTGCCCGACCTCGCCGTTCAGAGAAGAGGGACAACCGCGAAACTTGGGCCGCCGCCGCGATCCCGGGCCGAAGGAACACCAGCCTTGACTGACTTACATTTTGTAAGTACCGTATCAAGGATGATTATGGAGATCATGGCGCACAAGGATTACCTTCGAATCCTCCACGCCGTGGAGAGAAGGCCGATGCGGTTCGTCCAATTGGAGCAGAATCTCGGCCTCAATCCCGCGCAGGTCGACCGCGCCGTCAAATTCCTCCGGAAGGCGGGATGCATCGCGGCCAGGACGGCCGACACCGCGACCGGGCTGCCTCTTCTGGCTTACACGCTGACCGACCGGGGCGCCGCCGCGCTCGAGGCGTTCATGACCTTCGCTCGGGCGGTGAACCAGCGGAGGGGCAGGCTCGGCCAAGGGGCCTTCGCCGATGTTCGAGACTGCTGGTCCTAGCGGCGAGACTTCCGGGGTTGACGCAATTAGCTATGCTGTCCGCAAATGGGTAAATTCTTCGCGGCATTGATCATCGTTCTTCTTGTCGGCTGGCTCTCGCCGATGTGCGCGAGGCTTCCCGACGATCTCTCGACCGTCTCCGCGCCGGCCGCGCCGGTCGCTCCCGTGGTCTCCACCGCGACGGCCCCGGCGCCCGAGCCCGCCGTCGCGCCGCCCGCGCCAAAGCCCGCGCCGAAGCCCGCTCTGGATCGCCCGATCACCGTCGCGACCTTCCGCTCGAGATCGATGTTCCCCGTGGAGAACGGCAAATACGTCGTCTCCGTCCTCCGCGCGAACCGGGCCGAAGTTCCCGCCACGGGCGTGCGCATGACCTTGACGACGCGCATGCAGGGAGAGATCGTCGAGCGCGCCGAGAGCGGCCCCGCGCAGAGCCTCGCGGCGGGAAGCACCTCCTACTTCGGCCTCACCATTTCGACCGTCGTGCTCGACGCGATCCTCGACGGGCCCGAGGACCGCAGAAGCGGGCTCGAGTGGGCGCTCTCGTACCACCTCGACGGCGACGCCCCCGGATCGACGCGCTGCTTCCGTCTGCGCGCCCTGCCCCGCCGCCGCGAGCCGTCAGGCATCTCCTGGGTCCCGCTCGGCGAGTCGCAGAAGTGCGATCCCGCGGGAACGCCGGCGGATGCTCCGCTCCGTTAGGGGCAATTTGGTACGATGAGCTCATGAGCTCGGAGTTTCGCTTCCCGCTGACGGACGTGAAGGAAAACGGCCAGCTGGCCGTCAACGCCAAGACCGCTCCGGAAACTTTTCCGGACGCCCTCAGCGAGGGGGCCCTGGTGGGGCCGATCGCGCTCGAGGGGATGATCCTCGCCGTCGACGACGAGGCCGCGTTCACGGGCACGGCGAAGGGGAAGTGGAAGTTCGAGTGCACGCGCTGCCTCAAGGCCATCGAGCAGTCGTGGAGCGCGCAGATCGAGGTGATGGTGCCGATCGACGGCGGTCCGATGGACCTCACCGACGAGGTGCGCCAGTCCATCGCGCTCGCCCAGCCGATGAAAGTATTGTGCAAACCCGACTGCAAGGGCCTCTGCGAAGTCTGCAAGAAGAACCGCAACGAAGTGAACTGCGGCCACCCTGAAGGCGGCGGCGGAGACGGCGTCCCGGGCGGGAACCTGACGGCCACGCGCAGGCCCCGATTGACCCCTCGCCCTCATAAAGGCTAAAATCAGCCTTCTCCACAAATAGAGGAATACCATGCCCAATCCGAAACGTAAACACACGCGTTCACGCCGAGACAGCCGCCGCTCCGCCAACTGGAAGCTCGAGGCCGTGCCTCTGAGCAAGGACAAGGACGGCCGCTGGCACCGCCCGCACACGATCAGCCCCGAGGGCTATTACAACGGCGTGCTCGTGCGCCCGCCGAAGACGAAGAAGAAAGGCGCGCAGCCCGAAGGCGGCGAGGAAGGGAAGTAAAAAGACTTTGAGCTGCCTCGCGTGAGGATAGCGCTCGACGCCGTCGGCGGCGACTTTGGACTGGCCCCCAACATCGAAGGGGCGATCCAGGCCGCCAACGCCTACGGCGTCGAGCTGCTTCTCGCGGGACCGGCCGACACGATTCGCGCGGAGCTCTCCGCGCGGGGCATCGCCGAAGGCGACCCCCGGTTTTTGATCGCCGACGCTCCGTCGGCGGTCGGCATGGACGAGGAGCCCGCGGCCGCCTGCCGGGCGAAGCCCAATTCGTCCATCATGATCGCCGCGAAGGCGGCGGCCGAGGGCCGAGCGGCGGGATTCGTATCGGCGGGCAATTCGGGCGCGACCATGGTCGCCGCCCTGTTCCATTTCAAGCGCGTGCCCGGCGTGCTGCGCCCCGCGATCGCCTGCCCCATACCGACCACGAAGGGAATCACCGTCCTGCTCGACTCCGGCGCGAACGTGGACTGCAAGCCTTGGCACCTCGTTCAGTTCGCGATGATGGGCGCCTTGCTCGCGCGCCACGTCTACGGCATCGCCGAGCCGACCGTGGGCCTGCTCTCCATCGGGGAGGAGGAGGGGAAGGGCAACGATCTTGCCAAAGAGGCCTTTCCGTTGCTTAGGAGTGCAGGAGTGAATTTCATCGGCTGCGTGGAAGGACGGGACGTGCCGGCGGGCAAAACCGACGTCGTCGTTTGCGACGGGTTCGTCGGCAACGTGCTGATCAAGACGATGGAAGGAACCGCGACGGCGATGATGGGGCAGCTCAAGACCGAGCTGATGTCGTCCTGGCTCTACCGCCTGCCGCTGCTCTTTTTGAGGGGGCCGTTTTCGCGTCTGAAGCGTAAAATGAGTTACGATGAATACGGCGGCGCGCCCTTGGTCGGAGTCAACGGCGTCGCCATCGTCAGCCACGGCTCGTCCAACGCGCGCGCGATCGCCAACGCGATCCGCGTCGCGGCCAAGATCGCCGAGGCCGGTTTGCCGAAGGCGTTGAAAGAGGTCGTGGCCAGAACGGCCGCGCCCGAGGAGAAAGTAGCGCTATGAGCACCGAAACCGCGCCGCGCCCCGTCCCCGCGACGGGAATCCGCCTGAAGGACAAGGTCGCGATCATCACCGGCTCCGCCCAGGGCATCGGCTACACCACCGCCGAGCTCTTCCTCTCCGAGGGCGCGAAGGTCGTCATCGTGGACGTCAACGCCGAGCTCACGGCAAAATCGGCCGCGGCGCTCGCCGCCGGAGACGCCGGCAAGACGCTCGGCATGGCCTGCGACGTGACCAAGCTCGACCAATGCGAGGCCGTCGTGAAGGCCGCCGTTGAAAAATTCGGGAAAATTGATATATTGGTCAACAACGCGGGGATCACCAAGGACAATCTGCTCATGCGGATGTCCGAGCAGGATTGGGATCTCGTGATGAACGTGAATTTGAAGGGCGCTTTCAACTTCATCAAGGCCTGCATCCGGCCGATGATGAAGGCCCACTACGGACGCATCGTGAACATCGCGTCCGTGATCGGCCAGGAAGGCAACGCCGGGCAGGCCAATTACTCGGCCTCGAAGGGCGGTCTGATTTCGTTGACGAAGTCCGTCGCACGGGAGTTCGCTTCACGCAGCATCACGGCCAACGCCGTGGCTCCCGGCTTCATCAAGACGCGGATGACGGAAGTCATCCCCGAGGACATGAAGGCGAAGCTAATCGAGAAGATCCTTCTCGGACGGATGGGCGAGCCGGCGGACGTCGCCCGGGCGGTCATGTTTTTGTCGTCGGACGAAGCGGCGTACATCACCGGCCACGTGCTGAACGTGAACGGTGGTGGATACATGTAACAAGGAGACAGACATCATGGCTGATGCCAACATCGCGGACCGCGTGAAGCAGATCATCGTCGAGCAGCTCGGCGTGGATGCCGCAGAAGTGACCCCGACGGCCCATTTCGTCAACGACCTCGGCGCGGACTCGCTCGACACCGTCGAGCTCGTCATGGCGCTCGAAGAAGAGTTCGACACCGAGATTCCCGACGAGCAGGCCGAGAAGATCCAGACGGTCGGCCAGGCGATCGACTACATCTCGACCCACGCCAAGAAGTAAGGCGGACGCTCCGATGCCCAGGCCTCTCGAAGAGGTCATCGGCTATCGGTTCATAGACGCCGGACTGCTCAAGCAGGCGATGTCGCACAAGTCGTTCGCCAGCGAGAGCGGGTCCGGCGTCTATAACGAGCGCTTGGAGTTCCTCGGCGACAGCGTGCTGGCTTCGGTCGTCGCGCACGCGGTCTACGCGGGCTATCCGGATGAGCCCGAGGGAAATCTCTCCAAGAAAAAGTCGCTGCTCGTGTCCCGGCCGAGCCTCGCCACATGGGGCGAGGCTCTGGATATCGGATCGTATCTTCACCTCGGCGTCGGCGAGGAATCCACCGGCGGCCGGACGAGGCAAAGCCTGTTGGCGAACGCCGTCGAGGCCCTGATCGGGGCGATCTATCTCGACGGCGGGTACGAAGCGGCGGCCAAGTTCATCCGCGCATGGTACGCCGAGCGTCACGGAAGCCTGCTGGAAACGGACCACAAGAGCAAGCTGCAGGAAATATTGCAGAAGCGGCACAAGTCGCCGCCGACGTACGAGACGACGTCCTCGACGGGACCGGACCACGACAAGGTGTTCCAGATTTTGGTCCGCCTCGGGGAACGCGAACTCGGGCGCGGCGCCGGCAAGAGCAAGAAGGAAGCGGAGCAGGCTGCGGCCAGCGACGCCCTTAAAAAGATGGACAGGGGGGATTTATGAGCTTTATTTACGAACTGACCGAGCAGCAGAAAGAGATCCAGGACTTGGCGTGGCAGATCGCCGTGCGCGACATCAAGCCCGTCCGCGAGTCCTTTGATGAGCAGGAAAAGTTCCCCTGGGACGTCGTCAAGAAGATGGGCGCGGCCGACCTTTACTCCGTTTACCTGCCCGAGGCGTACGGCGGCATGGGCGGCGGATTGATGGAGCAGGTGCTCGTCATCGAGCAGCTCTCCCGCGCGTGCGGCGGCATCGCGCTCGCGTTCGCGGCCTCCGGCCTCGGCGTGCTCCCGATCCTGCTCCTCGGCAGCGCCGAGCAGCGCGCGCGCTTCATCCCCGACCTCGCCTCCGGCAAGAAGCTCGCGGCCTTCTCGATCACCGAGGCCAACGCCGGCTCCGACGCGACCGCCACGGAGTGCACCGCCAAGCTCGACGGCGAGCACTACATTCTCAACGGCTCCAAGACCTTCGTCTCCAACGGAGAGGTCGCCGAGACCTACGTCGTGTTCGCGACCACCAACCGCGCCCGCGGCGCCCGCGGCGTCACCGCCTTCGTCGTCGAGAAGGGCACGCCCGGCTTCGGCTTCGGCAAGAAAGAGCACAAGATGGGCATCCGCGCCAACCCGACCTACCAGCTCGACTTCACGAACTGCCGCGTCCCGGTGAAGAACCGCCTCTACAAGGAAGGCTACGGTCTGTTCACGGCGCAGACGACCTTCGACTGCTCCCGCCCCGGCGTGGCGGCGCAGGCCCTGGGCATCGCGACGGGCGCGCTCGACGAGACGCTGTCCTACATCCGGCAGCGCCGCCAGTTCGGCCAGCCGATCTCGAGCTTCCAGGCGATCCAGCACATGATGGCCAATTGCGCCACGCAGATCGAGATGAGCCGCGCGCTGCTCTACACCACCGCGAAGGCGATGGACAAGTACATGCTGCCGGTCTACAAGAAGGCGATCGACGAGAACGCGATCGTCTACGACGTCCTGCAGGCCGGCGACGGCAAGCGCTGGACGAAGGAATCGGCTATGTGTAAGTTGTCCTGCTCGGATACTGCGATGTTCGTCACCAACGAATGCGTCCAGATGTGCGGCGGCATCGGCTACATGCGCGATTTCCCCGTCGAGAAGTACATGCGCGACGCGAAGATCACCCAGATCTACGAGGGGACCAACCAGATCCAGCGCAACGAGATCGCCGCGATGATGATCAAGGAACTCGCCTCGGCCACGAAGACCGAAGCCGTTGCAGCCTAAATGACGCGCACGGACCG
>JAQTNG010000200.1 GCA_028714015.1 Elusimicrobiota bacterium
GAGGATGGAGTGCTCATGGGCGGCGCCGGCGTATCTCCGGGCGCCGCGGACAAACAAGTCGGGCAGGGCTCGGGTTCGTCGTCGGGAGGCGGAGGCGGCGTCGGCGGTTTCTCGGGCGGGCCGTTGGGGGGCGGTCCGGCGACTCAGACCAGCGGCGGGTCCAATTCCGGCAAGGACCTTTGCGCCGAGCAAGGCCTCGCCAACGCGGATGAGCTCATTGACTGGCCTGGCGGCTTTGCAAAGCCTTTCATCCTGAAGGAGAACCAATCCCTGTCATTCAAGCTGAATGAAGTTCCTTCTTCCGGGAAGGGTTATTTTGGCGAGGCACGCTCCCTCTACGATGGGGGCGCCCGAAAAGAGGCCAGCCTTTCAAAGAACAAATGTGATTTTTCGCCGTCTCTCGGCGCGTGCTTCTTCTCGAACCCTCGATATGGGACGGAAGTGCATGCTGTGGCTGGGTTTGGAGCGCCGGACGACACGAAACGGTCGTGCAACCTGGAGCACGGAGAAACCTACTATCTGAACATCCGGAATGCTCCCGGACAATCCACCTCCCAGTTCGGTTCCGTGCCTGGGTGGGGCGGCGGGGGCTCGGTGTACGCGGGGACTTTCTGGCTTACTCTCAGATTCGAAATGACCGGCCCTAGGTGCTGCGGCACCAATGTCAACGGTTTTGCCTGGGCTTGCTTTCCGTGCAGGCCGCCGAAATTCGTGTCTGCGGGCCCGGGGGGTAGTTTCAGGAACCCGGGGAGTGCTTCCCAGAACCCAGGGAGAGGTTCCCAGAACTCGGGGGGCGGCTCCAATACTCGTTTCCCGCCTCGCGCTCCGCAGCCCGCAAATCCGGAGCCGCAGCAGCCGTCGCCGACGTGCTGGATCGGGACCTCCGGCTCGGGGAGTTGGTCCTTGTCCACAGTTCCGCTGGAGGTCAGTCCGCCGCCCCCGCCGTGCGACGCCTGCGTGCGTGCGGGCGGACATTGCGAACCCGGCAGCAGCTGCACGGTGGCCGGCGGCAACGGTCATTACTTCTGCCAATAGGTGCTTGAAATTCGTTCGGGTTGGAATATTTAGGAGACACTATGACGATTAACGTTGCTAGCCGGAAGATATCAGCGATGGCTTGGGCCGTCGTTGCACTCATGCTGTGCGCGCTACCGTCGTTGGCTCAGGACGAGGACTCGGATGCCGTCCCCGCCCAGCAGGGGGGCCACTACGAGGCCCGCCAGGACGACGGGGCGGACGAAGCCGATGAGGCTCCGCCCCAGCCCCAACCGCGGCCCGCAGCGCGGGCGCGGACCGTCCCGCGCGTTTTCCGGGCTCGTCCCGGAGGCATACACGCCGAGCCCAACCAAGAGGCGGCGACCCCCGCTGTTGATGATGGGGTGATCCTCGGCGGCGCCGGCCAGACACCGGGCGCCGCGGACAAGCAAGTCGGGCAGGGCTCAGGTTCGTCGTCGGGAAGCGGAGGCGGGGGGGGGGGCTTGGTGAAACCGTTGGCAACAGGTCAGGCTACGCCGCCTGCGGCCACAAACGACGCACCCAACGGGCCCCGGTCATTTGCCACTTCCATGAACTGCGAGATCAAGGATTTCACGAACTTCCCCGCTCACGCTGGCCAGAACCTTCGATGGAGCATCCGAAAGGACGGCTGTATCGCGGTAATGTTCACGACAGGGAGATCCGGGCAAGGAAGATTTCGGGGGCTGATAGACCCGGTCGCTCAAGTGGCTCCTGGATTCACCAATATTTCGAGGAATCCCGGAGACTTTGATTATCACAACTATGACGCTATGAATGGTTGTGCGTCCAGTTCGGGCGGAGAGTCCTTTGCCGACGTATCTTTTGACGTCAAAGATCCCACCGGCAGCGCCGTTCGAAATCCTAAAGCGGACTGCTTCCTTGCGCCGGGACAGAAGTATTACATCAACTTCAGAAATGAGAAGCTTTGGACCGATAGAAACGGGCAGAGCAAGCGCGGACAGCCTAGCTGTCCCGCGGCGAAATGCGGAGGCGTTTTTCAGGTCCAGGTCAATTCGTGGAACGATGGCCGATCGCCGGGTGTCGATCCGAAAAACCCCGGAGATCGCCCCGGTCCGGCGCCCTGCCAGCCTCCGCCTCCGATGACGGCTGAAGAGAAATTTCAATGGTGCATCAGCCAGCCGGAAAAGCGGCAGGTTTACGGGGCAAACGTGGAAGTGTATTGCAGGACCCAGCTCCCGTATATTTCCGAATATTCCAAATACCCCGGTCTAGACGTGCGCGGTTGTCCGCTGACCGATAGTTCTTTGCCTTGCGGCGGATTCAGCCCGTGCACTCCGTGACCGAAGGCATTATCAGGATTCTCAGACCGAGGAGGCGCCTCCCCAGCCCAAGCCGCGGAAGCGGTCCGTTCCACGCGGCGGTATTTCCCGGTTACCCGTCCTGACTGGTGGCCTTGAGAGGTTTCGACAGGGCAGCCTGCGCGGCGAGGGCCTCGTGGTCGATTGTCTCGACGTAGCCGTAGCCCCCGCCGTAGACCGTCCGCACGCGTGTGGACCATCCCTCGAGTTTCCGGCGCAGAGTCCCGACGTGCTTGTCGACGACGGAGGGGGCGATTCCGGGCGCGCGTTCTCGCCAGACGGCCTCGATGATGAGCCTGCGGTCAAGCACGCGGCCGGCGTGGTTTAGGAGCACGCACAGGAGCCGGCACTCGATCGGGGTCAGTATGGCCAAGCGGCACCATGAGTCGGCGGCCGCGACCTCGACCATTCGGGAATGGAAGCTCACTCGAAGGTCCCCGCACGGAGACGTCAGCCAGTCGCGGCGTCCGAAAAGGATCGAGCACGGGCTGGATTGTGCTTCATCGCGCGGAACGGGCGCATCCTTGAGCTCTTCAGGGCCGTGGGCGTCCATAGGGAGCTTGAGTTTAGCGATGAGACGGCGCGCATTGGAAGCTGATGCTCCTTGAGGGGCACCGGGCAATCGGTCTATAACGCAATTTGACTGTTCTTGATGAATCAGTCGACGGCTGTTGAATTCCCGCCGGGCTTGCTGAAGGCCTCCCGCCAGACCGTTGCGCCTGGACAAAGAAAAAGGCCCCCGCTTTCGCGGGGGCCTTCCGACTTCCGGGGTGAGCCGGAGCGTCTAAGTCTTAGCTCAGGTGCTTGGAGACGAGCTTCGTCATCTCGAACATGTTGACGGTCGCCTTGCCGGCGAACACGGCCTTCAGCGCCGCGTCGGCGTTGATGTTGCGGCGGTTCTTCTTGTCCTGCAGGTTGTTCTTCTTGATGTACGCCCAGAGCTTCTTGACGACCTCGGTGCGGGGGAGGGGCTTGCTGCCGACGATCTCCGCGAGCTTGTCGCTGGGGGTGAGGGGCTTCATGAACGCTGAGTTTGCTGCCTTCTTCGCCATGGTGATTTATCTCCTTGAAGCCGGCGCCTCGAAGGGCTTTCCCGGCGTAAGGCTTAATTCAACATGATTTCCCCTCGTAGGTCAAGGATTCCTCGTCGAGGCCTCGACGAGCCGGATCGCGTCGCGGCCCGACTCGCGGACCTCTTCGGGGACGTGGGGGAGGCCCAGTTCCTCGGAGGTGTGCCAGCGGATGTCGTCGCTTTCGTCCGGGCGGTGCGCGTGGACGCCGGCCTTGGCGCGCAGGTAGTAGATGAAGTCGATGTGGTGGTTGTGCCCGGGGATTTCCTCGACCTGGACGCGCTGGGGCTCGTGCAGGGACTCGACGCGGCCGTTGCGCATGACCGGCGCGCGCGGGGGGATGGTGAACTCGGCCTCGAGGCCGGTCTCCTCGAGCACCTCGCGCAGGACGGCCTCGTCCGTCGTCTCTCCCTCCTCGATATGGCCGCCCGGCGGCAGCCATAGGCCGAGCTTTTTGTGCTTGAGAAGGAGGGTTCGGCCGTCCCGGACCAGATAGCCGGTGGCCACGAAGCAGTACTTGCGCATTATGAGGACGCTTGGTGGGAGGCGGCGAACTTGCGGCGCGCGGCGATGTGCTTCATTTCCGCGGCGGCGGCCGGGTTCTCGTTAAGGACGAACTTGAAGTCCTCCGCGATCAAGGTGAACAGCAAGGTCGGCTCGGCGCAGACGACGGTGGCGGTGCGCGGCTCGTCGGAAATCAGCGCGATCTCGCCCAGGAAGTCTCCGGCCCTCAGGGTCGCGATCCTCTTCGTGAGCACGAGCCATTTCCGCAGGCGGATTTCCACGCCGCCCTGGTAGACGATGTAGAACGCGTCGCCCTTCTGGCCCTGCGAGAAGACGGTCTCGCCCTTGTCGTACGAGTAGAGCATGACCGACGGAAGCACCCTTTCGAGCTGGCCGATGGTGAGCGGGGTGAAGAACTCGACCTTGCGCAGCATGCGGGAGAGCAGCCCCATCTCGGGCGCGCCGATCTCGAGTTTCTTCATGGGGAGTGACTTTACGCTATTTTCCGGTTAATGGGACAGGGCTCAGGCGCGCTCGCTCACGTCCCGAAACACCGACACGGCGCCCGCACGGGAGCCGTCGCCGGCGTGGATCGGCGTGCAGGTGACCGAGATGCGCACCCCTCCGGGACGCTTGGCGTTGCGCACGACGATCTCGACGTCGCGCACCGTCTCTCCGGCGATCGCTCTCGCCAGGGGGAGCCTCTCGGGGGGGTACGGCGTGAGGCCGTCGGGAAGATAGAGGCCGTAGGCGGCGCTCCATTGCTCGGGATCGGAGTCGGCCGGGCCCATGCCGAGGATGCGCTCGGCCGCCGGGTTGAACAAGGTGAAGCGTCCTCGCGCATCGGCGACCACGACCCCGTCGCCGATGCCGTCGATGATGGCCTGGAATCGGGCGCGCTCGAACTCGACGTCGGCCTGGTCCGTGAGCCTCGCGTCGGCGTACCGGTCGAAGGTCAGAAGAACGAAGAAGAGCACGGCCAGCACGGCGAAGGCCCTGACGGCGACGGCGACGCGCAGGAGGCGCGCGGTCGCCCGCATGCGCGCGCGCTGCGAGAGCAAGGCCTGCTCCGCCTCCCGGAGCTGGGCGGCGTCCTTGATGCCGGCGATCGCTTCGTGGGTATGCTCGATCCTGTCCGCGTCGGCGACCAGCCGGCGCGTCAGAAAGAAGGCGGTTCCCGTGACCGCGATGACCACGGCGCCGGCCGCGAGGAAGCCGGCGCGGACCTTGCGGCGAACGGCCAGGCGTTCGGGGGTCCCGCGCAGGCGGGCGACCAGCCGGTCGCGTTCGTTGCCGGGCGCGGCCGCCTTGGCGGCGGCGGCCGCGATTTGGTCCTGGACCATCCCGGCCAGGTCGCGCAGGGCCCGACGCTGCTCGGCGTCAAGCTCTCGCGGCACGTGGTCCGCCAGGCACAACGTGCCGAGGCGGCTGCCGTCCGGGCCGACCAAGGGATGGCCGGCGTAGAAGCGGATGCCCGGGTCGCCCGTGACCAGCGGATTGCCGGAGAAGCGCGGGTCCTTGGTCGCGTCGGGGACGATGAACAGCCCGTCGCCGAGAATGGCATGGCCGCAGAAAGAAATGTCGCGTGGAATCTCGGTCGCTTCCAGGCCCTGACGGGACTTGAACCACAGGCGCTTCTCGTCGATCAGCGAGACCAAGGCGATCGGCACGCCGAACGTGCGCTGGGCCAGGCGGGTGAGGCGGTCGAAACGATCCTCGGGCGGAGTGTCGAGCAGGTTCAGCGCGCGAAGGGCCGCGAGGCGCGTTTTCTCATCCGGCGGTTCGGGCGGCGGAATCACGAGGAATTATTCCTTTTTTAGGCGCCGGGTGAGCAGCGCGCGCCAGTTGTCGTTGAGCTCGGGGTGCTCGAGCGCGGGCCGCGCCTTCTCGGGGGTGAGCTCCGGGTCGAAATACAGGCGGGCGAGGTCGAGCACCGGGAATCGGAGCCGGTGCTCGGATATCTTCTCGAAGCCGTCGAAGCGGCGCACGCGGCCCGGCTCCGCGACGCGGAAGTAGACTCCGAGGCGGAGGCTGAGCGCGAAGCGCTTGACCATGCCCGGATCGTCGAAGCGCAGGCCCAGCTTGAAGCAGGGCAGGCGCGGCTGGATCGCGAGCAGCGAGGCGGTCCCGGCGCGGTAGACGTCGCCGAGGCACGCGGCCGGCTCGTCGAAGCCGGAGATCGTGAGGTTCTCGCCGAAGGCGCCGAACGGAAGCTCCACGCCGGGGAGCTGTTCCTGCCACCAGGGGTAGTGCTCCGCCGAGTAGCCGTAGACCGCCTTGTCGGGCCCGCCGTGAACGGAGAGATCGGCCTGCTCGTCGCCCTCGAGGCCGAGCGCGCGGACCGCGGCGGTTTCGACCGGAGTCTTGAAGATGGCGGTGCTGACCGTTTCGCCGCGCCAGTCCAGGGTTCGCGCCGTCCCGGCGCAGATCGCGACGATTTCCATCACGCGGGCAGGGAGGCGGCCCAGGCGGAGACGGCGGCGGCGAGTTCCTCGGGCTTGTCGAGCGGGATGTGGTGGTGCGCGCCGGCGATCTCGACGCCGCGGCCGCGCGGGAGCAGGGCGACGACCTTGTCCATTATCTCGCGGGGCATGACCGTGCTGTGCTCGCCGCGCACGATCAGGGCGTCCACGGCGATTCCCGGCAGCTGCTCCCAGATCGGGCCGTACGGGAAGGAGAACGAGCGCCAGTCGAACTTCCAGGACCAGCCCAAGGGGCCCCGGCGCACGCCGTGGCGTCCGAGCTCCCGCAGCCCGGCCTCGTCGAGCAAGGTGCCGGGCGGCTGGAGGCGGAACTTGGCGAGCATCGTCTCTTCCGTGTCGTATACCGGCTGGGGCCGCGAGCGGACCGTCTCGTGGCTGCGCGAGCGCGATTCATAGAACTCGGGCAGGAAATCGATCGCCGCCACGCCTCTCAGGCGGTCGCCGTGGCGTTCGGCGTAGTCGAGCGCGATGCGCGCGCCCATCGAATGGCCGACGAGTATGAAGCGCTCCCAGCCCATGGCCTTGCGCGCGGTCTCGATGTCCTCGACCCAGCGCGCCGATTCGTACGCCTCGCCCTCCAGCCAGTCGCTGTCGCCGTGGCCGCGGAAATCGAGCGCGGCGACGTGGAAGGTTCCTTTCCACGCGGGCACGACCGGATCCCACCAATGCGTGTGCGCGGCCATGCCGTGCAGTAAAAGCAGCGGGACGCCGGGACCTCCCCATTCGCGCAGGTGGATGGCGCCGACCTTTCGGCTCGTCATCTAAAAGAGCATAGACAAAATTGCGCCTCTACGGTCGGACTCGGCTATCCACAGGTTTTTCCCGGGTAAAATCTGTGGATAACGCACGCGCCGCTAGTCCGGCTTGGCGGGGACGATCGCGGACGGGTAGATGTCGTCGTAGGTCCGCGCGGGCGTGAGCTTGATGCCGTCGCGGACCTCCTTCGGGATGTCCTCGATGTCCTTGAGGTTCGCCGCCGGGAAGATCACTTCTTTGTAGCC
>JAQTNG010000201.1 GCA_028714015.1 Elusimicrobiota bacterium
CCGGCCACTCGAAGACCTTCTCGAACGAGCAGGGCCTCAACATCGCCGGAGGCTTTTCGCCCGACGGGACGAAAATCCTGATGACCCTCTCGCGCGGCAAGAGCCCGAACCTTTTCTTGAGGGAAGGCGCCGGCTCCGCCCCGGCCGAGCGACTGACCAGCCACTTCGGCGCCGACAGCACCCCGACGTTCTCCCCCGACGCGCGCCAGGTCGCGTTCGTGTCCGACCGCTCGGGAAACCCGCAGATCCACGTCCTCGACCTGCCGACGAAGAAGATCACGCGCCTGACGAGCCTCAACTGGTGCGACGCGCCGGCCTGGTCTCCGACGGGCGAGTGGATCGCCTTCTCCGGCCGCGCGCACAACAAGGACAAGATGGACATCTTCCTGGTGGACGTCACCGGCGGGCAGCTGCGCCAGCTCACGCACGGCGAGGGCTCCAACGAGGACCCGGCGTGGTCGCCCGACGGCCGCTTCCTGACGTTCTCCTCGACGCGCGGCAAGCGCTCGCAGATCTGGGTGATGGACGCCGACGGCTCGGCGCCGCGCCTGATGGCCGACGTCCCGGGCTCGAGCGTCACGCCCCACTGGTCCCCGGTCGGGCGCTGACTAGCGCGAGGCCGGCAGGACAAGCGTGAACTTCGCGCCGAGCCCCGCGCCCGCGCTGTCCACCTCGACCGTGCCGCCGTGCTTCTGCGCGATGCGCAGGGCGGCCGACAGGCCGAGGCCCGAGCCTTCCTTCTTCGTCGTGAAGAAGGGCTGAAAAATCTTTTCGAGGTCGCCGCGGGCCACGCCCGCGCCGTCGTCGCTGACGCTCACGCGGTGCCGGCCGCCCGAGGTCTCGGCCGTCACGCGTATGCGCCCGCCGCGGCCGGCCGCCTCGACGGCGTTCTGCAGCAGGGCGTACAGCGCCTCCTGGATCAAGGACTCGTCGCCCCGCATCTTCATCGGCCTCTCGAGGCCCGAGGGCTCCAGCTGAAGGCCGCGCTCGGCGGCCTGGGGCTTGATGAGCGTCAGCGCCCGCTCCAGGGGCACGCGGACATCGAGGGCCTCCGAGTCCATCTCCTCGATGCGCCCGAGGTCGAGCAGATTCTTGAGGATCTCCTTGCAGCGCTGGACCTCCTCGGTGATCTGCGCCAGCTCCTTGAGCGTCTCCTTGTCGCCGCCGTGGCGGTGCGCGGCCACCTCGGCGTTGACGGCGATCGTGGTCAGCGGGCCCTTGATGCGGTGCGCGACCTCCGCGGCGACGCGGCCGAGCGTCGCGAGCCGCTCGACCTGGATCAGGCGCTCGTCGTAGCGGCGCTTGTCCTCGTCGAGCGCCGCCTGGGAGTCCCGCGCGAGGAGCGCCAGCAGCGCGGCGGAGACCACGAGGAAGAGGAAGCGCAGCCAGAACACGGGGCTGTGGGGAATCCAGGCGTCGGGCCGCCACCAGTGGATGAAGTACAGCGCGATGGTCACGAACGCCACGGCGAGGCTCTGCCGCGCGCTGCGCGTCAACGCGGAGCCGAAGACGATCAAGGTGTAGATGAGGAAGAGCTCCGGCCGGGGCTGGATCCAGCTCAAGATGACGGTCGCGAGCAGGGCGTCGCCGAGGAAAAGCCCCGCCTGGAACCAGCCGCGCGCGAGCATCGCGTCCGGCACGAGGCGGATCAAGGTCATCGAGCCCGCGAGGAAGGTCAGCAGAAGGAAGAGCCGGGACACCCAGCCCACGTGCCCCGGCCCCTGGAACAGGAAGAGCAGGAGGATCACCGCCATCAGCAGGCCCTGGAAGGCGAAGTAGACGGCCCGGCGTTTAGGGGGCAAGGCGGTATCCGACCTTGGGCACGGTCTGCAGAAGCCCTTCGCGCTTCCCGAGTTTTTTGCGCAGGTTCTTGATGTGCGTGTCGAGGCTGCGCGTCTCGACGGCCCCGCCGTACGAGGAGGTGTTCTCGATCAGGAACTGGCGCGACAGGGCCTTGCCCGCGTGGCTGAGAAGCAGGAAGAGCACCTCGAACTCGCGCGCCTGGAGCTTGAGCGGTTTCCCGTCGATCTCCGCGAGGCGGGACTCCATGTCCATCCGCAGTCCCGCGGCCTCCGCCGCCCGGCCGGGGACGGGCCCGGGGCCCGCGCGCCGGAGCACCGCCTGGACGCGGGCGAGGAGCTCCATCGCGCCGAACGGCTTGACCACGTAGTCGTCGGCGCCGAGGTTGAGCGCCAGGACCTTGTCCCCCTCGCTCGACATCCCGGTCAGCATGATGACCGGTATGGAGCTCGTCGCGGCGTTGGTCTTCAAGGACTTGAGCACCACGCGCCCGTCGCCGCCCGGCATGCGCACGTCGAGAAGGATCAGGTCGGGCTTGGAGCCGACGGCCTCGCCCAGGGCCTTCGCCGGGTCGGAGATCCAGCGCGTGGTGAAGCCCGAGGCCATGGACAGGGTCTTATCGATGGCCTCGACGATCTTGGGATCGTCCTCGATGATGAGCACGCGGGGCATGGCGGCATCATAGCCAATTCCGAATTCACATTTTAACCACATTTTATACAGGCGGCAGGCCGGACCATCTGCTACACTCAAATCAGCGGTTCGGTTATATTTTCGGAGGAAAACAGAATGAAACTTAAAACGTGGCGCGCGCTGAAGCGGCCCCAGGCCGGCTTCACGCTCATCGAGCTGCTGGTCGTCGTCCTCATCATCGGTATCTTGGCCGCGATCGCGGTTCCCCAGTACTTCAAGGTCGTCGAGAAGGGCCGCTTCTCCGAAGCCACGTCCTGCTTCTCCACGCTCAAGGGCGCGCAGGAGCGCTACTACCTGAAGAACAACACCTACTCGAGCGCCACCTCCGACCTCGACGTCACCTGCCCCGCGGGCAAGGCCTTCGCGGCTCCGACGATCGTCGGCGGCGCGACTTACACGGCGACCTTGGTCCGCACCCCCGCCGCGCCCTCGCCTTACCTCGGCTACACGGTGACCTACGTCGGTCCCGCCGGCACGCTGAGCTGCAGCCAGTCCAACTGCACCACGGACCTGCTGCCTTAAGCCTTCCGCGCACGGAATGCCCCGGAACGGCGTAAGCCGCTCCGGGGCATTTTCGTGCTTTCCCCGCCGATATTCTGTTAAGATTATCCCGGCTTCAAATGCGTTAGGGAGATGACAATGGGAATCAAGACTCGTCTTACGAAGCGGCCCCAGGCCGGCTTCACCCTCATCGAGCTGCTGGTCGTCGTCCTCATCATCGGCATTCTGGCCGCGATCGCGGTTCCGCAATACTTCAAGGTCGTCGAGAAGGGCCGTTTCGCCGAAGCCACCACCTGCTTCTCCACGCTGAAGGGCGCGCAAGAGCGCTATTTCCTGAAGAACAACACCTACGCGGGCAGCACCGCGCTGCTCGACACCACCTGCGGCGCGGGCAAGGCCTTCGCGGCCCCGGGCCTGGTCGGCGGCGCGACGTGGACCGGGACCTTGGTCCGCACCCCCGCGGCGCCCTCGCCGTACCTCGGCTACACCGTCACCTTCGTCGGCCCCGCCGGCACGATGAGCTGCAGCCAGTCCAACTGCACCACGGACCTGCTGCCTTAGTCCTCCGCGCATAAAAAACCCCCGGGCGGCCTGCGCCGCCCGGGGGTTTTTTATTGATTGAAACTATTCCACATTCTCAATTATGGGCCTCATGCGACTTAATTCGCATAATGCTTTTGATACTATTTCCCTACATTCTTAACCTTAGGGAGAAAACATGAAAAGGACCTTCAAGCGGACCGCGGCCGGCTTCACGCTCATCGAGCTGCTGGTCGTCGTCCTCATCATCGGCATCCTGGCCGCGATCGCGGTTCCCCAGTACTTCAAGGTCGTCGAGAAGGGCCGCTTCTCCGAAGCCACCTCCTGCTTCTCCACGCTCAAGGGCGCGCAGGAGCGCTACTACCTGAAATACAACACCTACACGAACTCCACCTCGATGCTCGACGTCACCTGCCCCGCGGGCAAGGCCTTCGCGGCGCCGACGATCGTCGGCGGCGCGACTTACACGGCGACCTTGGTCCGCACCCCCGCCGCGCCCTCGCCTTACCTCGGCTACACGGTGACCTACGTCGGCCCCGCCGGCACGCTGAGCTGCAGCCAGTCCAACTGCACCACGAACCTTCTCCCCTAATTCAGGGCGTTCGACCCGGGAAAAGCCGCGCGGTCCGCCGACGCGCGGCTTCTTCTTTGGGCCCGAACCGGCGTCTGGGCCGCTCGTGCATGAAAATGATGGGCCCTTTGTCCGGGAATTCGGGGACCAACGGCCCTTATGCCCCGGACGCGCGCTTTCGTAAGATTGGGGCATGAACCATTTCCCGTTTTCCCGAGCCTTCGCGTCCGCCGTCTGTTTTTCCATCGTCCTCGCCTGCCCCGGCCTGGCTCCGTACGCCGCCGCGCAGACCATCCGCAGCGCGCCCGCCGCGTCCGCGCCCGGCGCCGCTCCGGCCGTGTCGCCGGCCTCCGCCCTGGGCGGGGTTTCCCTCTCGGTTCCTTCCTTAATGCCTTCCGCGCCGGGGCTGACGCCCTCTTTCGGCGCGCCCTTCGCTCCGGCGCCCTTGGTGACGGCTCCGATCGCCGCGGCGAAGGCCTTGGCGCCGATTTTCCCCCTCTCGGCCGCGGCCGTGCCCGTCGCCGCTCAAGCCTCCCCCGCCGGCCCCCTCGCGCCGGCCAGGACGGTTTCCGCCGCCGCGAAGGCGGCCGTCGCCGCGCTCGAGAACGCGGGGCCGATCGCCAACGCCGAGCCCGCCTCCGCCAGCCGCGTCGGCCAAAAGCTCGAGGACGCGCTCACCGGCGCGCCCGCCCTGTCGCTCGGCGCCGACATGTCCGCTCCCGCCGTCGGCGAGTGGTCGGCCCTCAACGAGTCCCGCCAGCTCGCGCGTCCCGCCGGCGACTCGATCGCCCAGGCCGCCGCCGCTTCCGTCGGCCTCTCGGACGCTCCGCCCTCGCCGCCCGCCGGTCCGGCTGCCGCCCCGCGCGCCCCGAAGGGGCCCTTCTGGCCGCGACTGCTCTCCGCGGGCCTGGCGCTCGCCCCCGCCGTGTTCCTCGGCCTTCCTCTGCTCGCCGCCTCCGCCTACGTCGTCGGCGGCCTCGTGGTCGCGTCGAGCCTGGCGCTCACCGCGATGCCCTTTTTGGGCGAGGGGTCGCCCAAGATCCTCAGAGCCGCCCCCGGGCTGACGCTCGCCGCCCTCGGCGCCGCCGCCGCGGCCGTGTCGCTGTCCCTGTCCGTCGGACTCGGCGTGGCCGTCGCTCCCGCCCTGCTCTGGACCGGCGCGCTCGCGCTCGTCGGCGGCTGGGGCCTGACGCGCTACGGCCTCGGCAAGAGCGAGGGCCGCTACGGCTCCTACGGCTCGATCGAGACGCTCTCCGCCTTCTTCGGCGGCCTCGCCGCGCTGACGGGCGTCGCGCTCGCCGCGTCCACGCCGCTGGGCTGGACCGCGACCGCGCTCCTCTGGCTCTCCTACCCGCTCGTGACCTTGCTCTGGTTCCACCTGCCGGGCTGGGTCGGCAAGGGCATGACCGCCGCGTTCGAAGGAGTTTGGCTCGCCGCGCTCGGCCTCTCCCGCGTGCTCACCGCGATTCACCGCGACACCGTCCTGCTCGACAGGCTTCAGTCGTTCTCTAAGAGATACTGGAACAGTTCTAAGTGGAACGGCGTCTGGCTCGCCGTGATGTGGACGCCGATCATGCTCGCCGAAGCCCTGATGTACGCCCTCTCCGGCCTGGGCGGTCTCTTCGTCGGCGCGGTCGCCGCGCCCGTGAACTTCCTGTGGGGCGCCTCCGCGAAGCTCCGGCCCGAGAGCAAGGCGACCGTCTACTTCGCCGAAGCCGCGCGCCTCGTCTTCGACAACGTGCAGAACGGCAAGATCGCGCGCTTCAACCCGCTCGAGGCCAAGCTGATCCCGCTCGCCAACTCGCCCAAGCTCCTCGTCAGCGCCGCCGGCTCCCTCGGCCTGCGCGCGCTGCAGATAGGCTGGCTCGTCTACGCCGCCCTCGCGGCCCCCCTCCTTTCAGTCGGGGGTTTGATACTCGCCTTCGGCCGCCTCAGCGGCTACGACGAGAAACGCCACACGCCCGGCTCCCTGCGCATCAGCCGCGACGACTCCCCGTCGGCGAAGCCGACCGAGCCGACGGAGCCCGAGCCCGGAACCCCCTCCAAGGCCACGATCGTCCCCAAGCTGATCGCCGTCGCGCTCGCCCTCGTCCCGGCCTGGTTCTTCGGCCTGCCGATCGTCGCGGGCGCCTCCTTCATACAGATTCCCCTCTACTTCGCCCTCGTCCTGTCTCTCGCCGCGATGCCCTTCCTCGGCAAGGCCCCCGGCTGGGCCAAGTCCTTCGCGGGCCGCGCTCTGTTCTACAACGGCCTCGTCCTCCTGCTCAACGGCAGCGCGATCTGGGTCGGCCTGATCGCGCTCCTCGGCGGCTGGGGCTTCAACCGCTGGGTGAAGAAAACCTCGGAAAAGGGCGGGAGCTTCGACGAGGCCGAGCTCGGCGCGTTCTTCGGCGTCCTCGGCTCCGCCGCCGCCGTCGGCGCGGTCTGGGCCGGCTTCCTCGGCGGCTGGATCGGCTGGGGCACGCTCGCGCTGGCCGCGGCCACGAGCCCGTTCCTCCTGATGCACCTCCCGTCGTGGGTCTGGGAAGGCCTGCGCGGCGTCTTCAAGTCCTTCTCGCGCTCGATGGAGTCCTTCTCCGACGTGGCGGGCTTCTGGCACTCCGACACCAAGTTCCGGTCGAACCTTCGGGCTCACGCCGCCTATTGGCTCAAGAAGACCTACTGGAACGGCGTGTGGCTCTCGGCGATCTGGGTGCCGACCGGCCTGGTCCAGGCCGCGGAGTTCGCCGTCTCCTTGGCGCTCGGCGCGCTCGTCGGCCTGATCCGCCTGCCGTTCGCCTTCGCCGCGGCCGCGCTGCGCGAGGCCAAGCCGGACTCGAAGGCCGCGCTGTTCACGAAGGGGCTGCTCGACGGCTGGAAGGCTTCGTCCGAAGGCTCGAAGGGACTCTTCGACCGCCTGGTCTCGGGCCTCAAGCCCGCGATGGACGAGGTGACGGACGAGACCGGCCGTCCGACGCTGAAGGCCGCGGGCGCGTTCCTGCTCGCGCGCTTCGTGCAGCTCGCCTGGCTCGTCGGCGTCCTGGCGATGACCTTCTCCGGCGCGTCGTTCCTGTACGGCGTGTACGACGGCGCGCGCGCCGCGTTCGCGCCGGCGCCGCCGAAGTAAGCTAGACTTTCGTCGTGCCGCGGATACTCAGCGTCGAGGACGATGTCGACCTTCAGCAGGTCATCACCTATGCCCTGGCCAAAAAGGGGTGGGATGTCGCTTACGCCTACGACGG
>JAQTNG010000202.1 GCA_028714015.1 Elusimicrobiota bacterium
GCCGCCCCGCTGCACAGGCCCATCAGCGCCAGGGACGGCGCGACCCGGCGCGAGAGAACCCGCCGCCAGCGGCCCCCGGCCAGCAGCCACGGCGACATCGCGATCAGGCCGATGACGAGGCCGGCGGTCGCGAACAGCGCGCCGGAGTAATGCCGCATTCCGAACGCGCCGATCAGAGGCCACAGCGCGGTGATGGCCCAATCCAGGACGAGTGCCGCGATCGGCGTCATGCGAGGCTACTGCTTCAGTATTCCCGTCGCCGCCAGCAGCGCGATGGCCACGCCGATGAGGGACTCTCCCGCGATGAGGCCGGAGCTGACGGTGATGATGTAGCGCTCCGCGAACGCCGGCATCTTCTCCTCGAGGATCAGCGCGACCAGCGCGCCGAGGAACATGGACAGCGAGTTGAAGAAGGGGATGACCATCGAAAGCCCCAGGCCCGTCGCCGACGGGATGAACTTCTGGTATTTCGGGAAGGTTTTCTCGATGAGCGGGATGATGATCCCGATGATGCCTCCGATGATCATGCCGTTGCGGGCCGTCGGATGAAGGGCGTGGATGCCGGTGGCCAGGAGCCTGGCCACGGCCGCCCAGACCTGCGCGGACGGGGCCGGCCACTGGTTGGTTCCCAGGGACGCGGCCGTCGGCACGAGAAGGTAGAAGGCCGGGATCACGACGAGGGTGCCCGCGAATATGCCCAGGAACTGGGCGATGAACTGCTTTCTAGGGTTGGCGCCCAGCAGGTAGCCGCTCTTGAGGTCGGTGAGCAGGTCGGCCGACGCGCCGGCCGCACCCGCCGTCACGCTGGCGGTCATCAGGTTCGTCGCGATGTCGGCGGGGGCCAGGAAGCCGAAGGCCAGCTGGGTGATCTTGCCCATGGCGCCGATCGGCGTGGTGTCCGACTCGCCGGTCACGCGGCAGGCCACGAGGGAGAGGAAGAAGGTCATCAGGACGGCGATGATCCCCATCCACCAGCGCGTGTTGAAGGCGAAATAGAGCACGGCCACGCAGCCCAGGCCCGAGAGGACGGTGCCCGTCAGGAACCAGGAGGTCGGGACCTCGATGGCCTCCATCGCGTCCTCGGTGGCGGTGTTCGTTTTCTTGGCGTGCTTGGGCGCGAAGAGAGCCGCCATGCCGCTGAAGGCGCGCACGATGGTGCGCCACTGGAGCAGGAACATGAACAGGCCCGAGGTGACCATCATCGAGGCGCCCGTCCAGGTGCTCCACGTCACGATGGCCCGGTAGCCGAGCTTGGTGCCGTCGATGGCGCCCAGGCTCACCATCCACGGAGCGAGCACGGCGTAGTTGATGGTGGCGCCGAGGAGCAGGGACCACGCGATCTTCCAGCCCATGATGGCGCCGGCGGCGAGCATGATGGTGCTCATCTCGAAGGAGATGGTGTATTTGGAAAGAGCGTAGCCGCCGATGGAGCCGGGGAACTCGATCATGCCCGGTATGGCGAAGGGCTTGCCCGCGTCGCGCAGCCAGGCGACGACGCCGCCGACGACGCCGGCGATGCCGAGAGACTTCGCCTTCAGGGCCGCTTCCGCGCCCTTGGAGTGGAGGCTTTTCAGGGTCTCGGCGGCGGCGATGCCGCTGGGGAATTTGAGCTGCTCGACGTTGATCATCTGCCGCTTCATGGGAATGGCCATGAACACGCCGAGGGCCGATAGGACGAGGGTCCAGGCGGCCAAGGTGGGCCAAGGCATGTGGTGCCCGGTGATCATCAGATAGGCCGCGATCGCGGAGGTCATGGTGCCGCCGGTGGAGTAGCCGGCCGAGGAGGCGGTGGACTGCATGCAGTTGTTCTCGAGGATGGACATCTCCGTCGGGAACCAGCGCGGGAAGGCGGCCATCATCGTCTTGTGTATGGCGAAGGAGAGGATGCAGGCGGTGATGGCCACGCCCAGGCCCCAGCCCGTCTTGAGCCCCACGTAGAGGTTGGAGAGCGCCATGAACCCGCCGAGGAACGAGCCCATGATGACGGCGCGCCAGGTCAGCTGGGGCATGTCGTCGCCCTGGTAGACCTTCTTGTACCAGCGCATCTCGAGCTGCGCCGGCGTCAGCTTCGTCTTGAGATCGGGATGGTCGTCCGGCAGGTCCAGGTATTCCTCGCCCATCAGCTGCACTTTGGAATCGCTCATGGACGAAATCATACTACACGACGGGCCGCCGAGCGCTATTTTTTGCGGCGGCCGTCGAGCAGGAAGGCGCGGTAGCCCTTGTAGGCCATGTACAGGTCGAGCTTGCCGATGAGCTCCCACGGCGCGTGCATCGAGAGCACGCCGACGCCGCAGTCGAGCACCGCCATGCCGTAGCGCGCCATCAGGAAGGCGATGGTGCCGCCGCCGCCCGCGTCCACCTTGCCGAGCTCGGCCGCCTGCCACTTCGCGCCAGCTGCGTCGAAGATCCGGCGGACCTGGGCGATGAACTCCGCATGCGCGTCGCTGGCGCCGGACTTGCCGCGGCTGCCCGTGTACTTCGTGAGGCAGACGCCCTGGTTGAGGTTCGCGGCGTTCTTGCGCTCGGAGACGGAGGGATAGAGCGGGTCGTGCAGGGCGTTGACGTCGGCCGACAGCGCCCAGGAGCGCTCGAGAGCCCGGCGCAGCTTCAGGCCGTCGTAGCCGCCTTCGGTCGCGTTGAAGAGCTCGGCGACCGCGTTCTCGAGGAAGGTGGACTCCATGCCCGTGCTTCCGTAGGAGCCGATCTCCTCCTTGTCGGCGAGCAAGGCGCAGGCGGTGTGCTCGGGCGTTCCGCCCAGGTCCAGCAAAGCGCGCAGCGAGCTGAACGCGCAGGATTTGTCGTCGTGGCCGTAGCCCAGGATCATCGAGCGGTCGAGGCCCGCCTCGCGGGGAGGGCCGGCGGGGACGAACTCGAGTTCCGAAGAGACGAAGTCCGCCTCGACCACGCCGTACTTTTCCTTTAGAAGCTCGAGCACGCGAAGCTTGATCTTCTCCTTGGATTTCTTGTCCTTGGAGGGCATGGAGCCGACGAGCACGTCGAGGCCCTCGCCTTCGATGCCCTCGCCCATCGTCTTCTTCATCTGCTCGGCGCCCAGATGGGGCAGGAGGTCGGTGATGGTGAAGACGGGATCGCCGGGCGCCTCGCCGATCGTCAGCGTGATTTTCTTGCCGTCGGGGCGCACGAAGACGCCGTGCATGGCCAGGGGCATGGCGACCCACTGGTATTTCTTGATGCCGCCGTAGTAGTGAGTGTCGAGCAGGGCCATCTCGCCGCTCTCGTAAAGGGGGTTCTGCTTGACGTCCAATCGGGGAGAGTCGATGTGGGCGCCGAGGATGTGAAGGCCCGCCTCGAGCGGCTGCTTGCCGATGACGAAGGCGACGACCGTCTTGCCCGCCCCGCCGCGGTAGACCTTGTCGCCCGGAATCAGGCGCGTGCCCTCGGGCAAGGCCTCGAGGTCCCGGAAGCCGGCCGTTTCCAGACGCTTGACCGCCTCGTCGTGGGCCTCGCGCTCGGTCTTGCAGTCGCCGAGGAAGCCGAGGTAGTCCTTGGAGATCTCCTCCATCCGCTTGGAGTCGGCGGGGGAGAGGCTTTCATAGCCGCTCTTGCGCTCGTGGGTGAGGCTTTCCTTGGCGGCTTTTTTCTTGGGCATGGGCCGATTTCACCAAATACCCGAGGCGACTGCAACCGTCCGGTTATGCGGAGACGCTCAGTGGCACATCCCGCCGGAAGGCCGCGCCAGCTCCGGGGCGGGATAGGCGATCATCAGACGGTCGACGAGCGCCACGTACCCGGCCCGGCGCTCGGGGCCCATGCGCTCGCCTTCGATGCGGTCGAATTCCTTTTTCAGGACCGCCCAGCGTGCCTCGGGGACGGCGTCCATGGCCATCGGATAGAGGATGTTGTCCTCCTTGCCGATGTGCGCCGACAAGAGGGCGGCATAGCCCATCGCGGCGCGGGCGAAGTCCTTGAGCGCCGCGGACTCGCCCGACCGGACGCGCTCCAGGCTCGCGGTCAGAGCCTTCACGAAGGCCCGGCCCTGCTCGTGCTCCAAGAGCATCACGCCGACGGGGCCGCCCTCGCGCGGGAAGCCGACCTCGCCCATGGCCGGGAAAAGGAAATCCTCCTCTTTGCCGTGATGGCAGAAGTCGGCGAAGGTCTTGATGAAATCCAGCACGGCGTCGAGATCGGCCGCGGGCACCGTCTTGCCGTCGCCCAGGCGCTGGCACATGCCGTTGAGGACTCTCAGCATGCGCAGTATGATCTGATGGTCGTCCATGAGCTCTTTGATCGCCGGTTTCATCGCTTCCTCCTCCGCTGAGCGGATAGGAAGAGTCTAGCAATTCGGGATATTAATATCCGCTATTATGGATTCCGACGCGCCGGACGAGCCGCGTCAGCGCAGCAGAATCTCGCCCATCTCTTCCTGCAGGAGGCGCCGCGCGCGCACGGCCGTGGCCGCCAGCAGCGAGTCGAGCGGCGCGTAGTCGTCGGTCATCACCGCGACGGCGGACATTTCGCCCGCGTCCGCCGGCCCGGGGGTCAGCTCCAGGGCGAGCATCTCCGCGACGGCCGCCCGCGCGTCCGCCGGCGCCGCCGAGGCCGGCGCGTCCAGGCTCCCGGACGAGGCGAAGAAGAGCACGTTGAAGAGGCCGGGGGACGACCGGGCGCCGACGAAGACCCTCACGTTCGGGAAGACCCGGGCCAGGGTCTTGTAGGTCGCGCGCCACGGGCGGCCCTCCGGTCCGTTCAGCCCCGAGCTGAGGTTGACGGCGAGCACCCCGTCCGGCGTCAGAGACTCGCGCATGCGGGTGAAGGCTTCGACGGTGAACAGGTGGCAGGGGGGCGACTCGGAGCCGAAGGCGTCGAGAATCATGAGGTCCCAGCGGTCATCGCGGGATTCGAGCAGAGCGCGGGCGTCGTCGATGAAGGTTCTCCCTTTGGGGGCGTAGCCGAAGTGGTCGCGGGCGACGCGCACGATCTCGGGGTCGATCTCCACGGAGTCCACGGTCATCCCCGCGCGCTCCAGGGCCTTGGGCAGAAGGCCCGCGCCGAGCCCCAGGACGAGGCCCGTCTTGGCCCGCGGGCGCAGGGCGCGGGCCCACTGGATGGCGCGGGAGTAGGCGGTGGTGCCCAAACCCGTGGACTTGCCCATCTCGGACTGGTTCGTTCCGTTGACGAGGAGGCAGAGCTGATCCCCGGCGTCGAGCACTTCGATGCGGCCGTAGGCGGACTCGACGCGCTTGAGGATGGATGTGTGGGGGGAATCGGCCGCGCGCGCGGAGATAGCCAGGAGCGCCGCGGCGACGGCCAGCTTGACCGCGGGCACGCGCCGGGCCGCCAGCCAGGACCCCCAGGCGCCCAGGCCCACGAGCACGGTCGCGATTGCGTAAAGTATGCGGGAGCCGGGCCAGAGCGGTATGAGGACGAAGCCCGCGAGGCTCGCCCCGGCGACGCTGCCCAAGGTGGACACGGCCCAGGCGTCTCCCGAGCGGCGACCCGCGTCGGCCGCGCTCGTGGCCGTCAGGCGCGTGACGACGGGTCCCATCATGCCGAGAAGGATCAAGGTCGGGCCCACGAGCGCCGCCGCCGCGGCCAGCGCGCCGAGCTTGAGCCCGAGGGGGGCGCTGGCGCGCAGGACCGGCTCGCGCAGGACGGGGATGACGGCGACGGCCAGCCCCGCGGCCAGAAGGAGGCGCGCGAACAGGGCGAGGTGCGGGTCGCGGTCGCCGAGCCTCCCGCCCCAGGCATATCCCGCGGAGAGGGCCACCATGGTCGTCGTGATGAGGGCCGACCAGGTGTAGATGGAGGAGCCGTAGAAGGGGCTGATGAGGCGCGTGCCGACGATCTCGAGGACCAAAGAGCACAACCCCGTGAGGAAGAGGCTGATAAGGAGGAAGGGCGTCGTCGACGCCGGCGCGGCCGCTTTCTCGGGCGATTTCTTCATGAGGGGACCCTCTGCGTTCACCAGCAAACGCAACACTTAGGCCGAAAGCTCCGGCGCTACTTCGCGGGGAACGACTCGAGCACCGACTCGCGGAGCACGGGCAGGGGCAGCGGGCCGTGGCGCAGGACGGCGTCGTGGAAGGCCTTGATGTCGAAGCGGCGCCCGGTGCGCGCCTTCACCTCGTCGCGCAGGGCCATGAGCTCGCGCTCGCCGACCATGTAGGCGAGCGCCTGGCCGGGCCAGACGGTGTAGCGGTCCACCTCGGCCTCGATCTCCTCCTCGGACATCGGCGTGTTGGCCTTCATGAACTCGATCGCCTTCTCCCGCGGCCAGCCCTTCGCGTGGATTCCGGTGTCCACGACGAGCCGCGCGGCGCGCAGGGCCTGGTCGGAGAGCATGCCGAGACGGGAGAGGTCGTCCTGGTAGAGGCCCATCTCGTCGCCGAGGCGCTCGGCGTAAAGCGCCCAGCCCTCGCCGTAGGCGGTGAAGTCGGCGCTGCGGCGGAACTGCGGCAGCTCCTTGTTCTCGAGCGCGAGCGCGATCTGGAGGTGGTGGCCGGGCACGCCCTCGTGAATCGTGAGGGAAGTCATCGAGAAGCGCGGTCGCGACTCGGGCTTGTAGGTGTTGATGTAGTAGACGCCGGGCCGGGACAGGTCGGTCGGCGGCTGGAAGTAGCGGGCCGCGGCCTCGTTCTTCTCCGAAAATTCCTCGATGGGCTTGACCACGAGCGCGGTCTTCGGCAAGGTCCCGAACCACTCCGGCAGCTTCGCCGTCGCCTTCCCGACGAGCAGCTCCGCGTTCTGGAGCACCTCCTCGCGCGTCTTGAAGAAGTTGGATCGATCCTTGCGCACGGTGTCGAGGAAGCTCTCGAGGTCCCCGGCGTGGCCCGCGCGGCGCGCGATCTGCGTCATCTCGTCGCGAATGCCCTCGAGCTCCTCGAGGCCGATCTTGTGCAGCTGGTCGGCGGACTTGTCCACCGTGGTGTGGGAACGGATCGCGTGGCGGTACATCGCCCGTCCGCCCGGCAGCGCCGAGAGCCCGATGTCCCCGGTGCGGGTCTTCGGAAGATAGTCGGTCTTGAGGTAAGAAGTCAGGTCCCGGATGGCGGGCATGACCTCCGTCTCGACGACCTTGAGCAGGCGGGGCTTCCATTCGGCGCGCAGGGGCTCGGGCAGCCGGTCGCACGCGTCGGCGTAGGGGGACTTGTCGACGGGCGCTGCGAGCATCTCCTCGAGCTGGCGGATCAGCTTCTCGGTCGGCACGCGCGCGGCGACGCGTCCCGACCTCAGGCCCGAGGCGAGGTTCTCGCGGTGGCGCGCGAAGTACAGCGGTACGGCCTTCAGG
>JAQTNG010000203.1 GCA_028714015.1 Elusimicrobiota bacterium
CGAGCACGCCGATCTCGTCGGGCTTCTCCGAGCCAGTAATCGTCAGGATCACCGAGGGCTGCTTCCAGCCGGAGGGCGCGAAGAGCTCGGCGGAGGCGCCGGGGATCTTCGCCGCGATCTCGGACCAGCGTCCTTTCAGCCAGCGCGCGGCCTCCACGCCCGTGTCGGCCTGGTAGTAGCGGCTGTTGTACGCGGCCATCGTGACGATCGTGCCGCGGAGGTTGGCCTCCGAGACGGCGGCGACGAGCGGCGCCACCGTCGCCTGCTGGTCGAGCGTGTAAGCGACGCGCGGCCCGACGGCCGACGGCCGCATCGAGGCCCGCGCCGCGGCCTCCGTGCCGTGGGCGAAGAACCCGCCGCAGCGCTTGAAGTTGTCGTGCATGAACTGAGAGAGGACCGGAAGCATGTCGGCGCGGACCTGGAACACCGCCGTGCGGCCGTCGGTCAGGACGGGCCCGGAGAGGGGGAACTTCGCGGCCTGGGGCTTGGCGAGGTCGGCCTGGTCGAAGGAGACCCAGAGGTTCGCGGGGGCGGAAGGGGCGATCTTCGGGGGGAACTCCTCGGCGAACGCCGACGACGCCGACATCAGGAGCGAGACCGACAGGCCTATTATGTTCATGGGTCCAATGGTCCCAAAGAACGGGCCTCGCGTCAACCGATAAAAGGATTTTTTTACGCCGAAGTTTGGGGGAGCTCGAAGATGAAGCGCGAGCCGCCGCCGGGGCGGTCCTCGACCCAGATGCGGCCCTTGTGGGCGGCGACCGCCGCGCGGCAGAAGCTGAGGCCGATGCCCGTGCCGGTGTCCATCGCGGCGTCCTTGCGGCCGCTGGTGACGTACTTCTCGAAGATGCGCTTCTTCTCCGCGTCGGGGACGCCGTAGCCGCGGTCCGACACGATGAAGCGCGCGGCGACGCCGTTGAACCCGCAGTCCACCTCGACCGGGTGGGCGCCGGGGGCCGCCTTCATCGCGTTGGCGATCAGGTTGGCGAGTATCCGGTAGAGCAGATTCTGGTCCGCGCGCACTTTCTCGACGCCGGGGGCCACGCGCATGACGAAGGTCGCGCCCGTCAGCTTCATCCGGCCGGCGAACAAAGTCTCGATCTTGTGGAGGAGAAGGGCCGGATCGATGGCGACCGGGTCCACCTTGAGGCCCGAGGTCTTCGCCTGCGCCAGGTCGAGCATGTCGTTGAGCATCAGGAGCATGAAGTCGGCCGCGGAGCCCGCGTTCGACAGCAGGGAGACGTAGTTCTCCTGGCTGATGAGGCCGCGCGCGTGGATCAGCTCGAGCGTGCCCTTGATCGCGGTGAGCGGGGCCTTCAGGTCGTGGACGATCATGTCCGTCATGTCCTGCCGGGCGCGCGCCACCAATTCCAGCTCGTAGTTGCGCTTGACCAGCTCCTCGTGGGATTTCTTGACCTGAAGGTGGACCTTCGCGCGGGCGAGCAGCTCCTCCGCGGCGAACGGCTTGTGCACGTAGTCCGTGGCCCCCTGCTGGAAGCACTCGAGGCGGGTTTTTAAATCGCCGCGCGCGGTCAGGAACAGGACGGGGACCTTGGGTCCCGGGTAGGCGTGCCACTCCTTCATGAGGTCCAGGCCGGTGCCGTCGGGCAGGCCGATGTCGAGGACGGCCAGGTCGGGGCGGTTCGCGGCGAAGAGCCGGCGCGCCTCGGCCGCGGTGTCGCAGGCGTCGACCGCGATGCCCTCGGACTCCAAGATCGTTTTGCAGTAGCCTTGGATGTCGAGATCGTCTTCGACGACGAGCACTCGGTGGGACATGCTCGAAGTTTAGGCGGATTCCGCGGGCGGCGCAAGCCGGGAAATCACATCCATGAAATGAAAGGGCTTCGTGATGTAGTGGTCGGCCCCGGCCGCGAGCCCTTCGCTCACCTCCGCCGGGTCCCTGCGCGCGCTCAGCACGAGGACCGAAGTCCTATTCCCGGCGCTTTTGAGCTCCCGGCAGATGTCGAGCCCGTCGCCGTCCGGCAGGCCGCGGTCGAGCAGGACCGCGTCCGGCAGGCCGCCCCTCAGGTGCGCGCGCGCCTCGGCGAGGGTCGCGGCGGTCTTCACCGTGAAATTCTCGTTCTCGAGAACGTAGCGGAGAAACTCCGAGATGTCCTCTTCGTCTTCGACCACCAGCACCCAGCTCATACTCGCAGTGTAGACCCGGAGCGGCCGATCGTCATTACAGGACGGATAGAATTCGGTGAAGAGGGGGCAAAAGTTCGGTAAAGGCGAGGAGAACTCTCACCGGCGCTTGAGCAGCTTGAGCCACAGCGACGAGACCAGGCGGCCGCGGATCTCGCCGCGCGGCACCCACTTCGCCTCGGGCGGCGGGGCTCCATTAAGGGATGCTTCCCTGAGTTCCACGGTCAGAGCGTGATGCGTGATCGAATGCGTCGTGGAGGCGAGCACTTTCCCCGGCGCGGCGGCCAAGCGGCTCGCCTCGGGCAGGCCCCAAAGGTTTTTGAGGAGCCGCTCCTTCCCGGAGCGCCGCCACAGGAGAACCTTCCCGTTCTTTTCGATCCACAGGCAGGTCCAGGCCACCGGCACGGGCTTGCGCCCAACCTCAGGAAGGGGGAGCTGGTCCTGAAGGCCCTTTTTGAACGCGACGCAATGCTTCGCGACGGGACACGCGCCGCAGGCGGGGGAATCGGGCGTGCAGACCGTCGCGCCCAGCTCCATGAGGGCCTGATTCCAGTCTCCCGGATTATCGGCGGGCACCAGGCGCTCGGCCAGGGGCCACATCTTCCGGACGAAGGCCGGGTCCTTCGCCCGGCCCTTGAGCCCGAACAGGCGCGAGAAGACGCGGATCACGTTGCCGTCGACGAGAGGATACGGCTTGCGGAACGCGATCGAGAGGATGGCGCCCGCGGTATAGCGGCCGACGCCGGGCAGCTCGAGCACCGCGTCGAACCCGGAGGGGAATTCCCCGCCGTGACCCTCGACGACCGCCAGCGCGGCGCGGCGAAGGTTGCGCGCCCGCGAGTAGTAGCCGAGCCCGGCCCAATGCTTGAGGACCTCGTCCTCTTTGGAATTCGCGAGCGAAGCGAGCGACGGGAAGCGGCGCAGGAAGGCCTCGTATTTCGGCGTCACCGCGGCCACGGTCGTCTGCTGCAGCATGATCTCGGAGACCCAGACGCGGTAGGGAGTCGAGTTCCTGCGCCAGGGGAGATCGCGCTTGGCGCGGCCGTACCAGCGCAGCAAATCGCGCCGCAGCAGCGCGTCGCTCATTCCTGGATGATGAGGTTGTTCAGGACCTGATCGACGCCGCGCACGCCCGCGGCGAGGCGGCGGATGATGCGGAGCTGCTCGCCGTTGGGCACGAGCCCCGAGATCGTGGCGGCTCCCGCGTTGACGTCCACGGTCACGTACTTGAGGTCGAGGTCCCGGCGGCCGCGCAGCACGGCTTCGAGGCGCGCCTTGGTCGCCTGGTCGGAGAGGTCCTCTTCCTGGACGAGGGTCCGGCAGGCGGACGACCCGAGGGTCAGCGCGGCGACAAGAGCCAGGAGGAGGGGTCTCACGAGAAAATGATAGCATACCCTCTACCTTGTCCCGCCCCCCGGTCCGGCTCGTGCTCGCCACACGCAACGCTCACAAAGCGGCGGAAATTTCGCGTCTTCTCGGCGTCTCCGGCGCCGCGATCGCCTCGCTCGACGCCTTCCCGGCGTTTCCCGAAACGGTCGAGGACCGCGACACGCTGGAGGGCAACGCCGAGAAGAAGGCCGTGGAGGCCGCGCGCGCCTGCGGGACCTGGGCTCTGGCCGACGACTCGGGCCTGTTCGTCCCCGCGCTGGGCGGAGAACCGGGCGTCCATTCCGCGCGCTGGGCGGGGCCCGGCTGCTCCTTCGCCGACAACTGCGCGAAGCTCCTGCGCGAGCTCGAAGGCGAAACGGGCCCGAAGCGCGCCGCGTATTTCCGGACGGTGCTGGCCCTGTCGGACCCCGAGGGACGCGTCGAATTCACGGAAGGCCGGCTCGACGGCGTGATCGGCACGGCGCCTCGCGGCGGCGGCGGCTTCGGCTACGATCCGCTGTTCACGCTGACCGACGGCCGCACCTTGGCCGAGCTCTCGCCCGACGAGAAGAACGGGATCAGCCATCGCGGCCGGGCTTTGCGCTCCATTCTCCCTCGCCTCCGGGAGCTTCTTCTCCTCTCCGCGGCGCTGTGGTTCGCCGCCGCCGTTCTGCCGCCGCCCGCGCGCGCGGGGAAAACGGAGCCCGGCCAGGAGACGATCTGGGACCAGATCATGGCGGCGCAGGCCATGCGCGGCATGCGCCAGGGCCACCAATACATCGAGGAGAAGAAGTACGACCTGGCGCTCCAGGAGATGCGCCGCGCCGTCGCCGCCGATCCGAAGAATCCCGTCGGCTACATGCTCCTCGGCGTCGCGCAGTACTGGAACGGCCAGGTGGACGAGTCGATCGCCTCCTACGACACGGCGATCAATCTCGATCCGACGAGCGCGCAGGCCTATCTCCTTCTCGGCATTTCTTACGCATGGAAGGGCGACGCGCCCGAGTCCGAGAAGGCGTTCCGGCGCGCGACCGAGCTCGAGCCGACCCGCGCCGACGCGCAGATGAACCTGGGCTCCATCCGCGAGGCGCGCGGCGACGTGCCCGAGGCCCTGGCGCTGTTCCGCAAGGCCGTGGACCTCGACAAGAAGAACCCGCTGTACCGCTTCCAGCTCGGCCAGCTGTACCGCAAGCTCGGGCGCGACGCCGACGCCGCGGAGCAGCTGCGCGAGGCCGTCAAGCTCGAGCCCGAGTACGAGGACGCGATGCTCGAGCTCGGCTGCGCGGAGGAAAGGCTCAAGGAAGACAAGGGCGCGATCGCCACGCTCAAGCGCGCGGTGTCGATCAAGCCCGGCGACTCCGTGGCGCGCATGCGCCTGGCGCGCCTGCAGCTGAAGGCCGGGGACCACGGCAAGGCGCGCGCGACCTTGGCCGACGCGTTCCACCTCACGCCGGAGAACGGCGGCGCCGGCCTGCAGCTGTCGGTCTCCTACGCGGGGGGCAAGCGCGCGGCCAAGCCCGGAGAGCTCCCCGAGGACCCCAAGGCCAAGGAGCCCGAGGCGGCGGCGCTTCCGGAGACCGATCCGCTGGCCGTATTCGAACGGAACCTGCGCCGCGTGCCGCTCGACCAGGGCGCTTTGATGAAGGTGGACGCGGTGTTCCTGCCGCGGCCCAAGCTCGTCCGCGACGCGCCCGGCGAGGGCGGCAGCCTCAAGAAGGCGCTGGCCCGCGCGCACGACGGGGCCCCGGGAGCCGAAGGCTCCCCGCAGGCCGTGCGCCGCGACTACGCGCTCAAGCCCGGGGACGCCGGACCGCGCGACGAGCAGGTGAAGAAGATCATGGAGGATCTGCGCCGGACGATGCGCGAGGCGCCCGCCGACACCGACGCCCGCCTCGGCATGAACCTGACCTTCACCCGCCCCGTGCCGGCCGGCCGGGGCGACGCCGAAAGCCCCGCGAAGGTCAGCTATCAGCCTCGCCAGGTCGGCAACGACATGGGCCTCTGGGTCATCGGCACCGGCTGGATGGCGCTCGTGGCCGAGGTCCTGCCCGAGTCCGGCGAGAAGCCGGACCATCCCGACGACGCCGACTGGTGGACGGCGACGGGCCTCGCCTACGCCGCCGTCGGCGAAGGCCAGCGCGCCGACAGCGCGTTCCGGCGCGCGACCGAGCTCGACGGGGGCTCGGTCCCCGCGTGGCTCGGGCGCGGCGTCTCCTCGGTCATGATCGGAGACGAGACCGGCGCCGTCGCGGCCCTGCGCAAGGCCCTCGAGATCTCGCCGAAGAACAGGGCCGCCGCCGACGGCCTCAAGTGGCTGCTGCGCCCCGCGGCTTCGACGCAGGACACAGGAGCCAAGAAATGAGCCGTAAGGACGCGGGACTCATGAAGTCGTTCGTGCGCCGCATCCATTTCGTCGGCATCGGAGGCGTGGGCATGAGCGGCATCGCCGAGGTGCTCAACAACCTCGGCTACACGGTCTCCGGCTCCGACGCGAAGTCGACCGAGACCACCCGCCGCCTGCAGGGCGCCGGCGTGCGCGTCTATGAAGGGCACGCGGCGTCCCACGCCGCGGGCGCGCAGGTCGTCGTCGTGTCGTCGGCCGTCGCCGCCGGCAATCCCGAGGTCGCCTGGGCGCGCAAGCACGGCATCCCCGTGGTCCTGCGCGCGCAGATGCTCGCCGAGCTCGGCCGCATGAAGAAGACCGTCACGATCGCGGGCTCGCACGGCAAGACCACGACGACCTCCCTCGTCAGCATGGCGCTGAAGGAAGCCGGCGCGGGCCCGACGATGATCATCGGCGGCCAGCTCAAGAATATCGGCTCCAACGCGAAGCTCGGCATCGGCGAGTACATGGTCGCCGAGGCCGACGAGTCCGACGGCTCGTTCCTGTTCCTGACGCCGCTCGTCGCCGTCGTCACGAACATCGACAACGACCACATGGACCACTACAAGACCATGGACGCGCTCAAGGACGCGTTCGTCTCGCATCTGCTCCGCCTGCCCTTTTACGGGGCGGCCGTCCTCTGTTTCGACGACCCGGTGCTTGGCGCCGTCCGCTCTAAGATAACGAGGCACGTCGTGACCTTCGGCTTCGGCGCGGGCGCCGACTGGAGAGCCAAGAACGTGCGTCTCAGCAAGGACGGCTCGGTGTGCGATGTTTTTTATAAGGGAAAAAAGGCCCTCACTTTGCGATTGCGCGTCGCCGGCCGCCACAACGTCTCCAACGCCCTGGCCGCGCTCGCCGCGGGGCATTTCCTCGGCTTCGACTTGAAGCGCCTCGCGCGCGGCCTCGCGGACTTCAGCGGCGTCGGCCGGCGCATGGACCGGCTGGGCGCTTCGGGCGGCGTCGAGTTCGTCGACGACTACGGCCACCACCCGACCGAGGTGCGCGCCACGCTCTCCGCCGTCGCGGGCCTGTGGAAGGCCAAGCGCGTCGTCGTCATCTTTCAGCCGCACCGCTTCACCCGCACGAAGCTGCTCGCCAGGGAATTCGGCGCCGCCTTTAAAGGCGCGGACCTCGTGTATGTCACCGACATCTACGCGGCGGGGGAGAAGCCGATCGCCGGCGTCACCTCCAAGCTCATCGTGGACTCGATCCGCAAGACCGGAGTGAAGGCCGTTCCTTTCCCCGGAGCGCTCGACGCCGCCCGCGACCTGCGCCCCGGCGACGTCGTGCTGACGCTGGGCGCCGGCGACGTTTGGAAG
>JAQTNG010000204.1 GCA_028714015.1 Elusimicrobiota bacterium
CCCGCGCACGGCATCTTCCACCCGGAGCAGCCCTGGTCGGTCATGAGCTACGCGCCCCGCGGCGGACGCTTCCTCCTCGCGAGCGAAGGCGTCGACGGCGGGGACTGGACGCGCCTGACCCCGCCCGAGACCATTTCAGCCGTGCCGTCTTCGGCCGGCGTCGCCGTCCGCCGCCGCCCGCTCAAGCTCGTCGGTCCGTTCGCCCCAGTCCCGGAGGTCTCCCGCTCATGAAATACATCCTGCTCGTCTGCGCCATCGCCGTCGCCGGCTACATGGCCTATCAGGAATTCAAGCCCGTTCCGCCGCCGCCTCCGCCTCCGCCTCCGCCCGCGATCCTCTCCGAGCCGGCGCCCGTGATCAACGAGGCCGAGCAGGCCAAGATTCTCAAGTCCGCCGAGGACCAGGATCCCAGCGTGCGCTGGGAGGCCGTCCTCCTGCTCGACAAGATGAAGTCGCCGCAGGCGATGCCGATCATCTTCCACATGCTTCAGAAGGACCTCGAGGCGCCGTTGCGCATCAAGGCCGTCGAACTGCTGGGCAACCGCCGCGGACCCGACGTCATGAACGCGCTCGTCGGCGCGCTCAAGGACCAGGAGCCGGACGTGCGCCTGGCGTCCCTGCGCGCGATCGAGAAGATCGGCGACTACTCGGTGGCGGGCATCATCGCGACGGGCCCGATCCGGGACCAGGAAGAAAGCGTGCGCCTGCAGGCGCTCAAGACCCTGAACACCCTCCAGGACAAGAAGCAGGCCGAAATCGAGGCCGCCCGCGTGCGCTACGAGCAGGAGAAAGCGGCGGCGGCGGCGGAAGCGGCCAAGAAGGGATAGACCGTGAACCGACTGGCGATGCTGTTCATCTTTCTCGGGGCGGCCTCGTTCCTCGTGTGGGACCACATGAACCCCGAGCGCGAGGCTCTGGTGCCGGCGCCGCCGCCGGCCATCGTGCAGCAGCCGGGGCCGGTTTTTTCGGAAGACGAGATCAAGAAGGTCCGCCTGTCGCTCCAGGACGCGGACCCGACGGTACGCTGGGCCGCGATCCAGCTGTTGTTCAACATACGCGATCCCCAGCTCGGGCCGAGCCTGGAGAAGATGCTGACCGAGGACCCCGATCCCGACGTGCGCATGAAGGTCGTGTCGCTGTTCAAGGGGCGCGAGGACCTATCCCGGCTCGGCGCGCTCGTGCGCGGCCTCAGCGACTACGACGCGAACGTGCGCATCGCCTCGCTGCAGGCGCTCGGAGACATCGGCGATCCTTCGGTCGTGATCTGGATCACCGCCCTTCTTCGGGATGTCGAGCCCTCCGTGCGCATCGAAGCGCTGCGCACGCTCGGACGCTTTCAGGACAAACGCAAGGCCGAATTCAAGGCGCTGGCCGACAAGCTGCGCGCCGACTACGAAGACGCCGTCAGACGCGCCGCCGCGCGTCGTTGAACGCATAACGATCAGCGAGGAGAAACGCAGCATGGAACTCACCGGCATCAAGGAGCTCAACAAGAAGGTCGCCGACGAGAGCCTGTTCATCCAGGATCTCAAACGGGAGATCGCGAAGGTCATCATCGGCCAGGACGAGACGCTCGACCGAATACTCGCCGCCCTCGTCGCCGGCGGCCACGTCCTGCTCGAGGGCGTCCCCGGCCTGGCGAAGACGCTGACGATCAAGACCCTGGCGAGCTGCGTCTCCGCCACTTTCTCGCGCATCCAGTTCACGCCCGACCTCCTGCCCGCCGACCTGACCGGCACCTTGATCCTCGATCCTAAAATCGGCGACTTCAAGCCGCGCAAGGGCCCGGTGTTCGCCAACCTCATCCTCGCCGACGAGATCAACCGCGCGCCCGCCAAAGTGCAGAGCGCTTTGCTCGAGGCGATGCAGGAACGCCAGGTCACCATCGGCCCCGAGACCCACAAGCTTCCCGACCCGTTCCTCGTCCTCGCCACCCAGAACCCGATCGAGCAGGAGGGAACCTACCCGCTGCCCGAGGCTCAGGTCGACCGCTTCATGATGAAGATCCGCCTCGGCTACCCGACGAAGGCCGAGGAGAAGAGCATACTCGAGCGCATGGCCGGAGGGACCGCGCCGGCGGTCAGGCCCGTCGCGACGCCCGAGCAGCTCAACCGCGCGCGCGCGGTCGCCTCGTCGATCTACCTCGACGAGAAGATCAAGGACTACATCGTGGACCTCGTCTTCGCGACGCGCGAGCCGGAGAAGCACCGCCTCGCCTCGCACAAGCATCTGATCGCCTATGGCGCCAGCCCCCGCGCCACGATCTTCCTCGCGCAGGCGGCCAAGGCCCACGCGTTCATCAACGGCCGCGGCTACGTGACGCCCGAGGACGTGAAGACGATCGGCCCCGACGTCCTGCGCCACCGGGTCCTCGTCAGCTACGAAGCCGAGGCCGAGGGCATCGACAGCGACAAGATCGTGAGGGCCGTCTTCGAGGCCGTCGAAGTTCCCTAACATGCTCCCGCAGGAAATTCTCGCCCAGGTCCGGCGGCTGGAGATCGTGACCGGACGTCTCGTCTCGGAGAGCTTCTCCGGCGACTACCTGAGCGTCTTCAAGGGACGCGGCATGGAGTTCGCCTCCGTGCGCGAGTACGCGGAGGGCGACGACCCCCGGGACATCGACCGCAACGTCAGCGCCCGCGCCGGCAAGCCCTTCGTGCGCCAGTACGTCGAGGAGCGGGAGCTCACCGTCGTCATCGCGGTCGACCTGTCCGGGTCTCAGTCCTTCGGCTCCGCCGACCGCCTGAAGCGCGAGTCCGCGACGGAGGTCGGCGCCGCGCTGGCTTTCGCGGCGCTCCAGAACAACGACAAGGTCGGGCTCGCCGTGTTCACCGACGGCCTCGAGCGCTGGCTGCCGCCGCGCAAGGGACGGCGCCACGTCCTCGCCGTCATCCGCGAGATCCTCGCCTTCGAGCCGCTCGGAAAAACAACGGCGATCGGGCCGTCGTTGGAGCGGCTGACGCGCATGCTCAAACGCCGTTGCATCGTCGTTCTCGTCTCCGACTTCCGCGACTCGGGCTTCGAGCGCGCCCTGAAGCTGTGCGCGCTCAAGCACGACCTGATTCCGGTCGTCGTCGAAGATCCCCGCGAGTCCGTCCTGCCGCCGGCCGCCGCCGTCGTCGCGGTGCGCGATCCGGAAACCGGAGCCGAGGGCGTCTTCGACCTGCGCGCCGACGCCGCGGAGTTCGCCCGGGAGGAAGCCGCGCGGCGCGCGGAGCTCGACAGGATCTTCCGCTCCAGCGGCCTCGAGGCCGTGACCGTGACGACCGACAAGCCTTCCCTCGATCCGCTCCTCGCGTTCTTCCGCAGGCGAGCGAAGAGGCGAAGCCGATGAATTTTTTGCCGTTGTCGTCTCTTCTGTTTGTTTTGCCCGCGTTCGCGCAGCAATCCCAGTGGCAGGTCTCGGCTTCATCCGTCGCCGTTCTGGCCGCGGAATCCGTGGTCGTTTACCGCGGCGCCCCGGCCGCGCTGAAAGCCGATGCCGCGGGCTCCAACACGAGCGACATCGTCGTCGTCAACGCCGTTGAGAAGGACGGCCTGTGGTCCTGGACGGTTTTGCCGTTGTCCACCGGAACGTTGTCGTTCGTCGCCCGCTTCCAGTCCGCGGGCGGGAAAGCCGTCGAAGCCCCGCCCATCTCATTCGCCGTGAACGACGCCGATCTTCCGAACGACGCGGACGTCTCCGACATCAAGGGACCGCTCAAAGCCCGCCCGGCCCTTTGGCCGTGGCTGCTGGCGGCCGCGCTCATATGGGCGGCGTGGCGCGGCTGGAAGCGGTGGAAGGCGCGCCGCTTGAAGCCCGACGGCACGCCGCTGGCCGCGGCGCCGCTCCTGCCTCCGGAAGAAATCGCCGCCCGCGCGATCTCGGAGCTGCGCGCCTCCGGCCTCTGGGAGAGCGATCAGGCCGCCTACTATCTGCGCCTGACCGACATCCTGCGCGCGTACCTCGAGGCCCGCTACGGCCAGCCCGTCACCGCGATGACGAGCGTCGAGGTCGAGCGTCTCGTGAAGGCGCGCGCGCAGGACCTGCAGATCGGAGGCGGCGTCCGCGAGCTCCTGAGCCGCGCCGACCTCGTCAAGTTCGCGAAGGCCAAGCCGGGCCCGGAGGAGGGGCCGCGCGACGCGGACCTGGCGCTCAACCTGATCAAGGCGACGACGCCGCGGGACTACGCGGCGAAGGAGAAGGCGCCGTGAGGTTCCTGCATCCGTGGCTTCTGCTCCTGGCGCTGCCCGCGCTCGCGGCGGCCGCCGCGGCGATCTGGCGCCCGGGCGGCGGCAAGCTCGCCTTGCCCGCCGGCGAGCGCCTGCGAGCCCGCCGGCCTTCGCCGCGGGCGCGCGCCGCGCGCCTGGCGCCGGCCGTCCTGCTCGCGGCGGCCCTGTGCCTGATCGTCGCGGCGCTGGCGCGGCCGCAGAAGATCGTCAAATTCGCGGGGGGAGCCGGCGAAGGCATCGACATCATGCTCTCGGTGGACAGCTCGCTGTCGATGAAGGCCGTCGACTTCAAGCCGACGCGAGTCGACGCCGCGAAAGCGACCGCGAAGCGCTTCGTGCTCGGGCGCGCGCAGGACCGCATCGGGCTGACGACCTTCGGCGGCGCGCCGCTCCTGCTTTGCCCGCCGACGCTTGACTACGACGCGCTTCTCGGCCGCCTCGACGAGCTCGACGCCGGCATGACGCGCGCCGACGGCACGGCGATCGGCGACGGCCTGGCCTCGGCCGTCGCGCGCCTGAAGGACTCGAGCGCCAAGAGCAAGGTCATCATCCTGCTCACCGACGGCCGCAGCAACACCGGCGTCGTCGACCCGCTGACGGCCGCGAAGGCCGCGGCGTCCTACGGCATCAAGGTGTACGCGATCGGCGTCGCGGGCAAGGGAGACTCGTCGATGACGATCGACGACCCGCGATACGGCCGGGTGACGGTGCCGGTCACCGACGACCTGGACGAAGAGCTCCTGGCCGAGATCGCGCGCCTGACCGACGGCAAGGCGTACCGCGCCCAGGACGGCGGGGAGCTCAAGAACATCTTCACGGCGATCGACAAGATGGAGAAATCGAAGGTGGCCCTGCCGAGGATCGCCTCGGCCGGCGACCTTAACGACTGGCCTCTGGGCGCGGCCCTGCTGCTCCTGCTGCTCGAGTCCGCGCTGTCCGCGGGCCCGCTGCTGAGGTGGCCCTGATGTTCCGGTCGCCTGGATGGCTCGCGGCCGGCCTCCTGATTCTTCCCGGGGCCTGGGCCCTGCTCCGCTGGGCCGAGGCCCGCCGCCGCCGCGTGACCGAGGCGTTCGGCACAAGCGCCGCTTTGGTTCGGAACATCGCGCCGGCGCGGCGCAGCGTTTCCGTCATACGCCTGGCCGGGATCGCTTTCCTATTGCTCGCGCTCGCCGGCCCGCAGTTCGGCGTCGAGCTCGTCGAGACGCGCTCCGACGCGCGGCAGGCGGTGATCGCGGTGGACGTCTCCCTGTCGATGCTCACGCCGGACGTCAAGCCGAACCGCCTCGAGCGCGCGAAGTCCTCGCTGTCCTTGCTCATCGATCAGCTGCGCGGCGAGCGCATCGGCGTCGTCGCTTTCGCCGGCGACGCGCAGACCGTCTGCCCGCTCACGCAGGACGCGGACGCGGCCAAGCAGCTGCTCGGCGCGCTCGAGGTCGGCGCCGTGCCGACGCCCGGAACCGCGATCGGCAACGCGCTGCGGACCGCCGTCGCGATGCTGGGCCGCTATCCGGGAGGCAAGGCGGTGGTCCTGCTCACCGACGGCGAGGATCACAAGTCCGACCCCCTCGGCGCCGCGCGCGAGGCCGCCGCCGCCGGCGTGCGCGTCTACGCCGTCGGCATCGGCACCCTGGAAGGCGAGCCGATTCCAAACGAAAGCGGCACCTATCATAAGGACGCCAAGGGCGCCACGGTCGTCAGCCGCCTCGACGAGGGCGTCCTCGCGCAGATCGCCCGGGAGACCGGCGGCGCCTACTACCGCACCACGCCGGGCTCCGATGAGATCGCCGACATCGCCAAGCGCATCCGCGAGCTCGACGCGGCCAAAGGCGTGTCGGGAACCGCGAACCTCTGGCGCAACCGCTACGCCTGGCCGGCGTCCGCGGCCTTCCTGCTCCTGCTCCTCGAGCTCCTTCTGACTCTCGCCGCGTTCAAGAAATCCTGGTCCTCCGCGCCGGCCGCGCGGGCCGCGGCGCTCGCCGCTCTGGCCGGGCTGCTGCTGGCCGCGCCGGCCTCCGCGGCGACGGCGGAGAGCGCCCTGCGCGCGGGCAACGGCCTCTACGGCAGGGGAAAATACGAGGCCGCGCTCGAGCGCTACGGCGAGGCCGCCGCGAAAAAGCCCAAGGACCCGCGCCCGTCGTTCAACGCGGGCGACGCGCTGTACCGGCTCGAAAAGCTGGAGGACGCGACGGCGATGTATGAAAGCGTGGCCGCGCGCAAGGATCTCCCGGCGGCCGCGCGGGCGGCGGCCCTCTATAATCTGGGCGACGCGCGGTACAAGGGAAACGACTTCACGGGCGCGGCCTCCGCCTTCCGCGCCTCGCTGACGCTGTCGCCGTCGGACCCGGACGCGCGCCGGAATCTCGCGGTGGCGCTCAAGAAGCTCAAGAATCCGCCGCCGCCGACGAAGAAAAAGCCGGACCAGAAGAAGGACGAGCCGAAGAAGCCCGAGGACAAGAAAGACAAGCCCCAGGGCGGCGGGGGGGGCGAAGGGGAGCAGCCGAAGAGCCCTCCGAAGACGCGGCCTCAGGACGCGCTCACCAAGGAAGAGGCCGAGCGCATCCTGCGCGCCGTCAGCGAGCGCGAGAAGCAGGCTCAGCGCCAGGCCCAGGAAGGGATGAGCCGCCGGGCGCAAGGCAAGCCGCCCACGGGGGAAGACTGGTGAAAACGATCGCGCTCGCCGTCTGCGCCTTGCTGGCCGCCGTCGCGGCCGCCGCCGCGGATCTCACCGTGACCGCCACGCTCAACAGCAACCGCATTACGCTCGGCGACCAGCTCGTGCTCTCGGTGGCGATTTCCGGGTCGGGATCCGCGGCGCCGAAGCCGCCGCTCATCCCGGATGTCGAGATCTACGAGTCCGGCAAGAGCCAAAGCATGTCGATCGTCAGCGGCAGCGTCTCGTCGAGAGTCGTTCTCACCTACGTCCTCAACCCCCAAAAAACGGGGCGCTTCGTCGTGCCCCCGCTGGAGGTCCCCGGCGCCGCGCCGACGGG
>JAQTNG010000205.1 GCA_028714015.1 Elusimicrobiota bacterium
GCCACTCCGACCACTATAAGCTCACGAAGGCGATGATGACCGACCGGCCGGACCTCTGGGACATGCTGATGCGCAAGGTTCGGACCGTCACCGTCGAGTACCTCGAGGCGCAGATCGCTGCCGGCGCCCAGGCCGTCCAGCTGTTCGACTCGTGGGTCGGCGTGCTGTCCCCGGACCAGTACCGCCGCTACGTGCGGCCGCACTCGAAGTGGATCCTCGACCGCCTGGAGAAGTCGGGCGTGCCCGTCATCTCGTTCGGCACGGACACCAACGGCTTCCTCGAGGACTTCGCCTCGGCCGGCGGCTCGGTGATCGGCGTGGACTGGCGCATCGACATCGACGTGGCCCGGCGGCGCATCGGCAAGAAAGCCGTGCAGGGGAACCTCGATCCGATCCTGCTTTTCTCGGGGAAGAAGGCGCTGAAGGCCGCGGTCAAGGACATCATCGACCGCAACGGCGGCCGCAACGGGCACATCTTCAACCTCGGGCACGGGATTCTGCCGACGACGCCCGTGGACGTCGTCCGCCAGGTCGCGGACTGGGTCCACGAATTCAGCGCGCGATGAGACCCGGAAGGCCGACGCCGACGAAGCGCGTCATCGTCCTCGGCGGCGGCATCTCCGGCCTCGTCGCGGCCTACGAGCTCGTCAAGCGCGGCCATCCGATCGAGGTGACGGTGCTCGAGGCCGCGCCGGTCCTCGGCGGCAAAATCCGTTCCGAGGCGATCGACGGGCAGACGTTCGAAACCGGCCCCGACAGCTTTCTCACCACCAAGCCCGAGATGCTCGAGCTCGTGCGCGAGCTGGGCCTGGAGGGTGATCTGACCGGCACCGGGCCCGACGCCGGCTTCGACATACTGCTCGGCGGCCGCTTCGTCCCGATGCCCGCGGGCATGAACCTGATCGCGCCGACGCGCATCCTCCCGTTCGCTCTGACGCCGCTGTTCACGCCGTCAGCGAAGCTGCGCATGGCCCTCGAGCCGCTGCGGCCCGTGCGCCGCGACGGCGAAGACGAGTCGCTGGCCGATTTCACGCGCCGCCGCCTGGGGGCGGAGGCCCTCGAGCGCCTCGTCGGCCCGATGCTCGCCGGCATCTACGCCGGAGATCCGGAGCGCATGAGCGTGCGCAGCACCTTTCCGCAGCTGCTCGAGATGGAGAAGAAGGGCGGGCTGGTGAAGTCCATGTGGCTGGGGTGGCTCGGCACGAAGCGGCCCGCTCGCCGCGACGGCCTCACGACCTTCGTGACGCTGAAGGGCGGCCTGTCGAAGGTCGTCGACGCCCTGCAGCGCCGCCTGCCGCCGCGCAGCGTGCGCACCGACTGCCCCGTGCAGGCCGTGCGCCGCCGCGACGGGCACTGGGAGGTCGTCACGCCCAACGCCGTGTTCGAGGCCGACGCGGTGATCTCGGCCTTGCCCGCGTCCGCGCTCGCCGACGTCATCGAAGGGCTCGACCCCGAGCTGTCCATGCGCCTGCGCGAGATACCGTTCTCGTCCACCGCGACCTCCGTTCTGATTTACGACGACAAGGACATTCCGAACAAGCCCAAGGGCTTCGGCTTCCTCGCCCCCAAGGCGGAGGGCCTAACGGTGACGGCCGCCACGTATTCCTCGGCGAAGTTCCCGGGCCGCGCGGTCCCGGGCCGCACCACGGTTCGCGCCTTCATCGGGGGGGTGGGGCGGGAGGCGGACGCCGAAAGCGCGATCACCCGGCTCGAGTCGCGCGTGCGCGCCGACATCGACAAGGTGCTGGACCTGAAGGGCGCGGCTCCCTTGGCCCAAAAAACGACTCGCTGGATCAAGGCCAACCCGCAATACGAAGTCGGCCACTCCCGCCGTCTCGACCGCATCAGCTCGTGCCTGAAAAGTCACCAGGGCCTCATCCTCGCCGGCGCCTCGTACTGCGGCGTGGGCCTGCCCGACGGCGTGCGCTCCGGACGGCGCGCCGCGGAACTCGTTTTCGCCGGTTCACGGAGGAGCCATGACGCCGTTCGCCCAGGACTTGCTTAGTCTTTCCGTCGCTCTGGCCCTCGGCGCTTTCATCGGCCTCGAGCGCGAGCTCAGCGACAAGGCCGCCGGCCTGCGCACCAACATTCTCATCTGCGTCGGCTCGTGCCTGTTCATGATCGTGTCGAAGGAGTTCACCGGGATGCCGGTGGCGGACCCGACCCGCATCGCGGCGCAGATCGTCTCCGGCATCGGCTTCCTCGGCGCGGGCGCCATCATGCGCGAGGGCGAGCACGTCACGGGCCTGACCACGGCGGCGACGATCTGGGTCGTCGCCGCGATCGGGATGGCGGTCGGCTTCGGATCCTACATGCTCGCCGCCGCGACGACGGTGATGGTGCTCGTCGTCCAGGGCGTGTTCCCGCATCTCGACACGCTGATCGACGAGCTGCGCCAGCGGCACACCTTCAAGATCACCTCGGACCTCGACGATGAGGGCCTCGAGCAGATCAAGACCATCTTCCGCAACTCCGACGTGAAGGTGCTGCGCCGCAAGCTGATGAAGCGCGCGGGCCTGTACTACAGCGAGTGGTACGTCGCCGGGCCGCGCCTCGAGCAGAAGAGCGTCGTGCGCATGCTCCTCGAAAACAAGCACGTCCGGGAACTCACCTACTGATGGACGCGGCCAAGGTTCAGGCGGCGTTGACGGCCCTCGGCCAGCCGAAGTTCCGCTGGGACCAGGTCCGCCAGGCCGTCTTCGGTCAGGCCGTTTCCTCCTACGACGAGATCACGGTACTGCCCGCGGAGACGCGCGCGGCTTTGTCCGAAAGGGCTCCCCTGATGTCCGTCAAACAACGGCGCGTGGACGTCTCCGGGGACGGGCGCGCGCACAAGGCCCTGCTCGATCTCTCCGACGGCTTCGTCGTCGAGACCGTGCTGCTGCGGCCGAGCGAGACGCGCTGGACCACCTGCATCTCCTCGCAGGTCGGCTGCGCGGTCGCCTGCACCTTCTGCGCGACGGGGCTCATGGGCCTGAAGCGCAGCCTGACGCCCGAGGAGATCACGGATCAAGTTCTCTTTTGGCGCCAGTACATGGCGAAGAAGGGCCTGCCCGGGCGCCTGGACAACGTCGTCTACATGGGCATGGGCGAGCCGTTCGCCTGCTACGAGCAGGTCTCGGACAGCTTGAAGATACTCCTCGACCAGAAGCAGTTCGGCATCGGCGCGCGCCACATATCGGTCTCGACCTCCGGCGTCGCCCCCAAAATCGCGCTGTTCGGCCGGGACTTCCCGCAGGTCAACCTCGCGATCTCCCTTCACGCCGCGAACGACGAGCTGCGCACGCGCCTCGTGCCGATGAACAAGGCGTTCAACCTGGCCGCGCTCGCCGCCTCGCTCAAGGAGTACATCGGCTCCACGAACCGCAAGATCTTCTTTGAATATGTTTTGCTCAAAGGAGAGAACGACCGCCCCGAGGACGCCGACGCCCTGGTGAAATGGCTCGACGGCGTCGGTCCGAAGGAGCTGCTTCACGTCAATTTGATCGTGTTCAACCAGACCGACACGGCGCACAAGCCGACCGACGAGAGCGACGCGCGCGCCTTCCAGAGCCGCATGCTCGCGGGCGGCTACAAGTCCACGGTCCGGCAGAACCTTGGGCGCGACATCGACGGCGCCTGCGGCCAGCTGGCCGTCTTGGAGAAGACTCAATGAGCGACGTGAACCGGCGGGAGCAGGCCATGAAGGACATACGCGAGCGTCCTTCCCGAGCCCGCTACGACAAGATCAAGTCCACCCTCGATTTGAAGTGGCGGCGCCGCGCCCTGCAGAGCGAGCGCATGACGCGCGAGCTGGCCGACGCGCTGTGGGACTCCTTCGAGAACCCGTGGACGTGGTGCGGCTTCTGGCTGCTTCAGCCCGACGGCAAGATGTTCCAGCCCGGGCCCGCGCGCCCGGAGCCGGCGCCGGCCGCGATTGCCGCCGAGGGCGCCATCGCGGAGGCCCAGCGCACGGGCGACTCGAAGCCCGGCCTGACGACGATCTTCGTGCCCGTTTTCGACAAGAACGCACGCGTGTGGGCTGTGTTCGAGGCGCGCTCGTCCGCTCCGTTCGACGACATGGACGCCCGGTGGATCGAGCGCCTCTTCAAGCCGTTCCAGACGATCGAGAAGCTGCCGCCGCAGCCCCTGTAAAATGGCCCGCCCGGAACCGTATAGGTTCCGGGCGGGCGCTCCTGGTGGGGTCGACGCAGACCGTTGTCGTTCGAGAAAGCCTTGCCGCTGCGTCTTGGGAACATCGTAACAGACCCCCGTTTCGAATTTATTTCGGACGGGCGCCCGGCCGTGGAAGATTCCGGAAGGATAAGCCATACTAATGGTGATGAGACGCATGAAGACGCTCGGCCCTCTGTTCGCGCTCGCCCTCCTGTCGGGCTGCGGCGAGGTGACGGTGCGCACCGACATCCCGTCGGGCTACGACGCGCCGGCCCCCGGAACCTCGGCGTTGGCGCCCGGCGAGACCAGGCTCGACCCCGCGATCTCGAACGCTCTCATCAAGCTCGCCGAGGACCGCCGCAGCCTCAAGCGCGACCTGACCAAGATCGAGGGCACGCCCGTCGCCGACATACTGACCGTCGGCTCGCCGATCGGCTACGCCTTGCGCAACCGCTTCCTCAACATCGGCATCCCGCTCGGCGAGGCGTTCGCGCGCAGCACGGACCCGGCCTTCCGCGCCCAACTGCTCGAGCTCTCGCGCTGGGACCGGGACGGCGAGTCCCGCGCCTCGGCGCTGATCGCGCTCGCGCGCACGCACGACCTCAAGTATCTTCAAGTATTCAACGAGGCGCTGATCCATCTCGACCCCGCGGTGCGCTTCGGCGCGCTCGAGGCGCTCGTCGTCTTCGAGCACCCGCGCGAGGCCATGCCGCTTCTGGCCGCCGCCTCCGAGCGCGACACCGAGCCCCTGCTGCGCGTGTACGCGGCCGCGGGCCTGGCGCGCATGGGCGACGTCGCCGGCCTGTACCGCGTGCGCGCGTTTCTCGACAATCCGTCGTGGGTCGTCAAGGCCATGGCCGCGAAGTACCTGGGCGAGCTCGGGGGCGCCGAGGACTACGATCTTCTGCTCCGGCGCATCGACGGAGAGGTCGGCAACGACTTCGTCGTGGCCGAATACTGCGTCTCGGCGCTGAAGCTCTGGCCCAAGAAGAAGGCGGCGGGCAAATGAAGCCCCTTCTCCTCGCCGCCCTTCTCGCCCTGCCGATCGTCGCCCGCGCGGCCGCCCCGGTGCCCGCGAACCTGAGCGCGGACGCGAGCCTGCTGTTCTCGCTCGAGCCGCTGACGATCACGGCGCCTCGAGTCAAGCAGGAAGACCTGATCGATCCGCGCATCAACGCGCATCTGATCCGCCTCCTGCAGCAGCGCATGGACGCGCGCCCCGATTCGCTCGCCGCGAGCGACGCCTCGCTGTTCAACCTGGGCCGCCTGTCCACCTTGACCGGCTACTCGCTCAAGACGCGCTACACCGAGCTCGGCTTCCTGCTGACCGAGGGCCTCGCGGGCACCAAGGACTACCAGCTCCAGCGCGAGCTCGAGAACGCGGCGCGCCTGGCCAAGAACGTGCAGACGCGCGCGGCCGCCCTCGTGGCGCTCGCCTACGCGAAGGACATGCGCTACCTGAGCCTCTTCCAGGGCGCGCTGAACGATCCCAGCGTGACCGTGCGCTTCGCGGCGCTCGAGTCCCTGCTCATACTCGGCGACCCGTCGGTCCAGCTCCAGCTCGGGGGCGCGGCCCGCAACGACCAGTCCGTGGCCGTGCAGATCTACGCCGCGGCCGGCATGTGGCGCATGGGCGACTCCTTCGGAAAGGAAATCCTCCTGCGCATGCTCGACCACCAGGACTGGTTCGCGCGCGCGATGGCGGCGTACTACATCGGCGAATTGGGCGGCGGCTACGAGTACCGCCGCTTGATCCAGTATTTGCCCCGCGAGACGGACCCGTCGACGCGCGCGGAGATCGCGACCGCGCTCATGAAACTCCACCCGAAAAAGGATGAGCCTTGAATAACAGCCCCTTGATGGCGTTGGCGCTCACCGGCGGCGGCTGGGTCATATGGGCCCTGATCATCAGCTCGATCGGCGGCGTCGCCGTGGCCTACGACCGCTGGAACCTCCTGAAGGAGGAGTCGAAGGCGCTCGCGTCCCTGCGCCCCGTGTTCCTCGCCGCGCTCGCCGCGGGGGATTCCGACGCCGCCGTGAAGGCCGTGAAGTCGAACCCCGGCGCCGCGGCCCGCGTCCTCTCCGAGCCGGAAAACCTGAGCGCCGCCCTGTCCGACGAGAGGCGCCACCTCGAGGGCCGCCTGCTGTGGCTCGGAACGCTCGGCAACAACGCGCCGTTCATCGGCCTGTTCGGCACCGTGCTCGGCGTCATCAAGGCCTTTCACGACCTCGCCGAGTCCGGCGCCGGGCCCGAGGTCGTGATGGCGGGGCTCTCCGAGGCCCTGGTCGCCACCGCCGTCGGCCTGCTCGTGGCCATCCCGAGCGTGCTGGCCTTCAACTTCCTGCAGAAGAAGATGCGCGACCTGCTCTCCGAGACGGAGGCGCTCGGCCTGCGCTACAACGCGTCGCGGGCTCATCATGCACGCCGAGGGTGACTCCGACGGCCCCATAACCGGGATCAACGTCACGCCGCTCGTCGACATCGTGCTCGTCGTCCTGATCATCTTCATGGCCACCGCGCCGATGATCGCCCGCCGCGCGATCAAAGTCGAGGTCCCCAAGGTCTCCAAGTCGGACAAGACCGCGACGGAGGCGATCGCGGTCGGGCTCGACGCCAAGCGCCAGCTCACCTTGGCCGGCAAGCCCACGACGCTTGATGATTTGAAGAAGCTGCTGTCGGCGGCGGCCGCGGCCAAGCCCGATCAGGCCGTCACGCTCTCCGCCGACAAGACGCTTTCGTACGGCGACGTGGCCGAGCTCCTCGACGCGGTGCGATCCGCCGGCGTCAAGAAGGTCGGCCTGGAGGTGCGGCGCAAGTGACGACGGCCGCCAAAAAGCGCGCCCCGGCGCCGCCGCCCTTCAAGCGGTCGGTCGCCATGTCCGCGGGCATGCACGCGCTGTTCTTCGCGGCGCTGTGGCTTCTGCCGCACCTGAGCTGGACCCCGACGCCGCCGTTCGAGGTCGAGATCACGAGCCCTTTCCTCGGCGACGGACCCGCGAAGCTGGGCGCTCCGAAGGCCTTCGTGCCGGGCGTCCC
>JAQTNG010000206.1 GCA_028714015.1 Elusimicrobiota bacterium
CGAGGCGGGCGTGCCGGCGGCCGACGCGAAGAAGTGGAGCCCGAAGGGCCCCATGCCGATGGTGTACATGCCGTCGTGGAAGGGCAAGATCTCGAAGCAGGAGCTGGACGACCTCGCGACCTGGCTGCTCAGCATCGCGAAAAAGGACGACAGCGGCTTTTAATAACAAGGAGGCAATGACATGAATCGCAAACTGACTTTGATCATCATCGCGGCCCTGCTGGGCTCGGTGTTCGTCCCGGCCGCGCGCGCCGCCGAGATGACCGAGAAGGAGAAGGCCATGGCGAACCCGTACCCGAACGACTTCGGGCCGGACACGCTTCCCGAGGACGTCCTCAAGGCCTACCCGGCCAACGTCCAGGCGGGATACAAGAAGCTCCTGAGCAACAAGTCCGGCTGCGCGCAGTGCCACTCGGCCGCGCGCCCGCTGAACAGCCGCTTCGTCGAGCCCGAGGGCGGCATGGACGACGCGAAGCAGGACGCGTGGATCGCCAAGATGAAGAAGGACCAGCCGGAGCTGTTCAAGGACGGCGCGGCGTGGCAGGTCGAGACCAAGGTCTGGAGCCGCTACGTCAAGCGCATGATGAACAAGCCCGGCTGCAACCTGCAGAAGGCCGACGGCAAGTCCATCTACGAGTTCCTGTCCTACGACTCGGTCAAGCGCAAGACCGGCGCGAACGCGGCGAAGTGGGCCGAGCACCGCAAAGGCCTCGTCGAGCAGCTCAAGACGAAGAACCCGAAGCGCTACGAAGAGCTGAAGGAAGCGAAGGACCTTTAATCGATTGAGTCAAGCCGCTCGGGCCCTGCTCGTTTACGGCTACGAGCCGAGCGGGCACTCCGCGGCGGCGCATGCGATCGAAGAGGCCGGCCTTAGGGCCGGCCTCGCTTTTTCCTCCATAGAAATCGCCGCGGACCATCATCCGGCGGCCGGACTGGCCGTCGCGCGCGGCTATCATGGGCTGCTTCGCGCCGCGCCCGGATTATACGGCGCCGTTTACCGCAGCCCCTGGGCCCGCGAAGTCCTGCGCGCCGTGCGCGGCGCCTACCTGAGTCTCGGCGGGGCCCGGCGCCTGCGCGAGGGCGTGCGACGCTCGGGCGCCGCGGTCGTCGTCTGCCCCCAGGCCGCGGTCGCCGCCGTGCTCGCGGAAGCCCGGCGGCGCGGGGATCTCGACATCCCGGTCGTTTCGGTGCTGACCGACTACGGCGTGCACCCGTTCTGGGCCGACCCGCCGGCGGATCTCATACTGGCGCCCGACGGCGCGGCCGTCGACGCCCTGGCCGCGCTGGGCGTGCCGCGGGCGCGCCTGCGGGCGACCGGAATACCGGTGCACCCCGCTTTCGATTCGCTTCCCTCCCGCGAGGAGGCGCGACGCTCGCTCGCCCTGCCGTCGGCGGCGCCCGTCGCGCTCATGTCGGGCGGGGGAAAAGGCCTCGGAGGCATCGATCGCGCGGCGGCCGCGCTGCTGGCCGCGAGCCCGCGAGCGCGTCTGCTCGTGTTGTGCGGCGCCAACGATCGCCTGCGGGCGGCGCTCTCCTCTCGCCGCGAGGCGGGCGCGCGCCTGCGCGTGTTCGGCCCCCAGCCGCCGGAGCTCGTGGCCGCCATGATGGCGGCGGCGGACGTCCATGTCGGGAAGCCCGGGGGCTTGAGCGCCGCCGAAAGCCTCGCCGCGCTCCTGCCCATGGTCCTGACGCTTCCGCTGCCGGGGCAGGAGGAGGCCAACGCGCGGCGCCTGCTCGCCTTAGGCGCGGCGGTCGACGGCGGGCCGCCGGAGCGCGCCGCGCGGATCGCGGCGACCCTCCTCCTGGACCCCGCGGCCCTCTTGAAGCTGCGCGCCGCCGCCTCCGGAGCGGGACGGTCCGGCTCGGCCGCGCGCGCCGCGGCGGAAATCGCGGGGCTTCTCGGGGCGTCAGCGGGGCGGCTGGGTATTTCGCGCTGACGCTTCCCCGGGATAGACGACCTCCGCCACGGGGCGTCCGGCCAGAATGTCTTTTGCCGCGAGCGCGGCTTCCCGCCCGCAGTCGCGGAAGGAAACCGTAAGCTCGCCTCGGACCTCCTTTTCGACGAGCCCGGGCGCGGGGGCGAAGAACGCAATCGCGCGGGCGCGGGAGAACTCCCGCGCGACGCGGGAGTTTTCCGGGGTCACCGCGCCCGGATCGGGAGCCAGCCAGATCGCGTCCGCGCGCGCGCCCGCTCCGCGCAGAAGCCGGGGCAGGCCGTTCGGCCCCGTCAGGACGCCGTCCTCGATCACGACGCCGGAGCGTTTTCCGGCCGCCTCCGCGCGCCGCGCGAAATCCGGCTCCGCCGGAACCGCGCGGACCGCGAGCAGTCGATGCACGCCCGCCGCCGCGAGCAAGCTCACGAAACGCTCCGGCGAAGGAGTCATCGCGATCCGGACCGTCGCGGGCCCCGGGCCCTCGGCGCGATAGCCCGGAGCGAGTGCCACGACCAGGGGCGACCCGGCCCGCCTCGCCGTCAGCGCGGCGCGCCCGCCGAGCGCGAAGACCACGCCGTAAGGGCCCGGCGGCAAGGGCCGGCCGGCGGGCGCGGTTTCGAGCCTCTGCGGCCATTCGGCCCGCAGGCCCTCGAGAGCCTCCCGGTAGCACGACGAGAGCGGCTCGCTCAGGACGACGAGCGCCTCGGCGGCGCGGGCCGGGGGGGGAGACAGGACCAGCAGCGACATCAGCGCTGTCCGCATCGCGATCTCAGACCTCCTCGTAATGCTGCGTCGCGGCGGGCGCGCGGCGAAGGAGCGCGCGCAGCTGCCGGTCGTTCCTGAAGGGACGCTTCTGGGCCAACGCGAATCTCCGCTCTCCCAACAGCTGGACGACGCGGGCATTGAGCGCGGTCAGCGTGCCGACGTCGTTCATCGGGTCGCCGACGGTCCGCTCGAAATGGAACCAGCGGGGAACCGAGACGAGCAGGAAGCGCTCCAGCCGGCTCGAGGACGCGCGGCGGGAGCTTCCCGACGGCAAAGGGCGGCCCGCCGTCGTACGGGCGGCGAGTTCCGACTCCAGACGCCGCACCGCGGCAAGCGCTGAGCGATCGTTCGAATCGAGGCGAGCCACTTCACGGAATGAGGCCAACGCCGCCGCGAGGTCGCCTCGGGCGTAAAAAGCCAGGCCCGCCTGATAAAGACGGGCGGTCTCGGGAGCCTCGCCGGCCGGCGGGGCTTTATTGCGCGACTCCTCGGCCGCCAGCGGGAAGGCCATCGAGAGCGCGAGCGCGACGACGGCGATGGAATGTTTCACGGGTTATTGTCCCGGCTCGCGCGTGATGTCTAAAACCCAGCCGCTGCCGGTGTGCTTGAGGAGAGAGCCCCACGCCCCTCCGAGCTTGCGCCGCAGCGAGGACAGCGTGAAGACGAGGCGGCTCTCCCAGTTTCCGTATTCGTAGCCCCAAATCGTCTCCCACAGGTACGCGCGGGCGTGGATGACGTTCGGCCGGTGCAGGAATATCCCGAGCAGGCCCCTCTCCTTCGACGTCAGGTCGACGAGCTTTCCCCCGACGCGGAGCTGGCCGGCGCCGGGATCGTAGAGGAGCCCGGGATAGCGGCCGGCCTCCCGCCGGGCGATATCGAACTCGCATCGCCGGCCCAGGCTCCGGAGCCGTCCGAGCAGTTCGTTCTCGACGAAGGGCTTGACCAGGTAGTCGTCGGCCCCGAAGTCGAGCGCCTGAATCTCATCGTCGAGCGAGCGCCTCCCGGTGACCATCAAGACGCCGAGAGTGCGCGTCTTCGGGCTCGCGCGCAGGGCCCGGAGAAGGTCTCCCCCCGAGATCCCGGGAAGATTCCAATCCAACAGCACGAGGTCCACCGGCTCATCGCGCAGGATGTCGAGCGCCCGTTCTCCGTCCTTGGCGATGACCGCGGTGAAGCCGTCCTCGCGGAGCTGTTCGAAGAGCGTGGCGTAAAACATCCTCATCCCGGGGTCGTCCTCGACGATCAAGGTCCGCCGCGGCTTCAGGTCGCCCATCTCCGCATTGTAGCCGGAAAGCGCGTTGACCGCATTGGGCGAAACGAGGTATACTAAGCAAACGAAGCAAACGAAGCATAAGGACAAAATGCCCGAACGAACGTATACGACCCACGACATCGCCAAATTCTGCGACGTTCACCCCTCGAGCGTCATGCATTGGATCAACGGCGGAAAGCTGCGCGCGCACCAGACCGCCGGCGGCCACCACCGCGTGACCCGGGAAGACCTCATCGACTTCCTTGGGCGCCTCAACATGCGCCTGCCCGCCGAACTCGTCTCGCGCAAGCGCGTCCTCGTCGTCGACGACGAGGAAGAGACGGCCAATCTCATCGCCCGGGCATTCTCCCGCCTCCCCGATTTCGAGGTGGAAACCTGCGGCGACGGCATCAACGCCCTGATCCGCATCGGGCGTCAGCCTCCGGATCTCGTCATCCTCGACATCGTCATTCCGAAGATGGACGGCATCCAGGTGTGCCGGGTCCTCAAGGAAAAGCCCGAGACCAGCGGCATCAAGATCATCGCCGTCAGCGGCCAAAAGCTGCCCTTCAGCGAGAAGAAGCTCGTGGACCTCAAGATCGACGGCTTCTTCCGCAAGCCGCTCGATCTGAAGGAGTTGACCGGCCGCGCCGCCGAGCTGCTTCGGGACTCGTCCGCGCCGCGCAAGTCCGCTCGAGCGGAACGCTGACCGAGGGCTCGCGCCCATGCTTATAGTGAGCGACTCTCCGCCGCGTATTCCTCCGGACGCGAAGGACGGCGTCACCGTCGCGAGCCTGATCCTCGAGCAGCTGAAGCTGGAAGGCGTCCGGACGATATTCGGCATTCCCGGCGGCCCGGCCACGCCCCTTTTCGACGCGTTCCACGGCGACTCCGGGCTGCGCCTGGTGGCCCCGCGGCACGAGGCGGGGGCCGCGTTCATGGCCCTCGGAGACGCGCGCGTGACCGGACGGATCGGCGTCTGCCTTCTGACGACGGGGCCGGGCGCGACGAACGCGATCACCGCCGTCGCCGCGGCGAGGACGGACGGCCTGCCGGTCCTGGTGCTCACCGCCCAGACGGCCACCTCGTCCTTCGGCAAAGGCTCGCTCCAGGATTCGACCGAGAGCGGCGTCGACACGGTCGCGCTGTTCCGTCCGATCACGAAGATGAGCGCCATGCTGGCCAATCCGGCCGGAGCCGGCGGCCTGCTGCGCCAGGCCCTGCGGACGGCGATGACGGGCCGCCGCGGCCCCGTGCACCTCAGCATCCCGACCGATTTGATGCGCCGTCCGGCGGCGGGCGGCATTCTCGCGCCCGCCCGGTATCGATCGGAGCCGCAGCTGCACGATCGCGAAGCGGTCCGTCGATGCGCCGGGCACCTGTTGGAGGCCCGGCGCCCCGCAATACTCGCCGGGCACGGGGTCAATCTCGCGGGCGCGCAGGCGGAACTACTGGAACTGGCGGAGCTGCTCTCGATTCCCGTGGCCACCACTCCGAAGGGCAAAGGGGCGTTCCCGGAGGGCCATGCGCTGTCCCTGCGCGTGTTCGGGCTGGCGAGCTCGCCGTTGTCCGAGCGCTACCTTCTCTCGGAGGGGGCGGACGCGCTTCTGGTGCTCGGCAGCAGCCTCCACGAGAACTCGACCTCCGGATGGGACCCGCGCCTCGGCGCCGGCCTCGTGATGCAGCAGGACATCGATCCGGGAATCATCGGCCGCAATTACCCGGTCTCGGTCGCTCTGGCGGGCGACGCGAAAACGACCTTGCGCGAGCTCCTGTTCGAGCTGCGTCGCCGGCTCGCGCGCGGCGAGGAGGGACCGGCCGGCGCGCTGGCCGCCTTCGCGCGGTTCAAGGCGGGCGCCGCGGCTTACCTGGACTCCGAGGCGATGCTGTCGGACGCGGTTCCGATCAAGCCCCAGCGCCTGATGGCCGAACTCGACGCGGCGATCCCCGAGGACGCGCTGATCTTCCTCGACGTCGGCAACAATACCCTCTGGGCGACCCATTACCTGAACGCGACGGGCCGCAACGCCTTCATCCATAATTGGGGGGAGTTCGCGGCGATGGGCTACGGCGTCGCCGCCGCGGTCGGCGGCAAGCTCGCCGCACCCCGGCGCCCCGTGATCGCCGTCGTCGGCGACGGCGGGTTCGCGATGGCGGGGATGGAGGTCTCGACGGCCGTGACGGAGAACGTTTCCGTGGTCTGGGTCGTGCTCAACGACGCGCGGCTCAACGCGGTGCACCACGGCCAGACTTTGCAGTACGCGGGCCGCACGATCGGCACCGAATTCCGCCGCATGGACGTCGCGGGCGTCGCCGCGGCGCTCGGCGCCTGGGCGAGGCTCGTGACGCACCCGGGCGACATCGGACCGGCCGTCGCCGCCGCCCTGGCCTCGGGCCGGCCGGCCGTGATCGACGTGCGCATCGACGCCGACGAGGTCCCGCCGATCCACTCGCGCGTGCGGTCGCTCGACAAGCTGTTCGTGGGAGACAACGCATGAAGACCCGCCCCGCCGTGAGCGCCGACCGCCTGATCGACGAGATCATGGGCTACCGGAAAGCCAAGATTCTCATGGTCGCGGCGTATCTCGACTGCTTCACGCCGCTCGAGACGCCTCAGAGCGCTCCCGCGCTCGCGCGGCGCCTGGCCTTGGACTCCCGGGCGGTCGAGATTCTGCTCGACGCCCTGACCGCCATCGGCTATCTGCGCAAGCGCGGCAAGCTCTACGCCAACACCCCGATCGCCGCCCGCTATCTGGTGCGAGGCCGGCCCGGCTACATGGGCGACAACCTAAAGTACCAGGAGATGATCTGGGACGCCTGGGGCGACTTGCGGCACTCCATCGGCAAGGGCGGGGCGGTCCGGCCGCTCGAGTACTGGCTCCTGCGCCACAAGGGTTTCACTCAGGAGTACATCCGCGGCATGGACAACATCGCCCGCGGACCGGCGGCGGAGATCGCCGCGATCGCGGCGCCCGCGGGCGAAAGCCGCCTGCTCGACGTCGGCGCGGGGCCCGGGACGTACAGCCTCGCGTTCCTGCGGGCGAACCCGGCGATGAGCGCGACCCTGCTCGACCTGCCGAGCACGCTCAAGGTGACGCGGCGGATGCTCTCCGAATTTCCGGCTCTGGCCGCGAGGACGCGCCTGAAGGCCGGAAACTACCGCGACGGCGCCTTCGGTTCGGCGGAGTACGATCTCGTCCTGCTGTCGCACATCACGCACGACGAGAGCCCC
>JAQTNG010000207.1 GCA_028714015.1 Elusimicrobiota bacterium
AGCACCTGAAGCCCTGCGCGGTCAAGGCGCCGAAGACCCATCGCGACGGCGCCCGTTCCTTTTATGTGAAGGACCCCGACGGCAACGGCCTCCAGTTCATCCACCATCCGCCCATAGCGGACCGCGCCTAGACCTGTTATACTCCGCCCATGGAACTCGCGACCCGCACGCAGCGCTTTCTCGCCGCCCTCGCCGACGGCGTCATCCTCAGCGTGCCTTACGTCCTCGGCTCGCTCGAGGCCGTCCCGACGCCGCTGCGCCTTCTCGGCGTGATCGGCTCGCTCGCCCTGCTCGTCGTCCAGCTCGTCATGGTGAGCCAGCGGGGCCAGACGCTCGGCAAGAGGCTCGTCGGCATCCGTATCGTGATGAAGGACACTCTGGAAAACGGCGGCTTCGTCGTCAACGTCGTCAAGCGCGGCCTGCTCAACGGCCTGCTCAGCCTCATTCCCGGCTACTTCCTCGTGGACAGCCTTTTCGTCTTCCGGGCGGACCGCCGCTGCATTCACGACATGATCGCGGGCACCGTCGTGATCCAAGCCGCGCCCGCCGTGGTATAATGAGTTAGTGAACGGCCCCACCGTCGACAAACTCGAAGACATCCGCCGCAGCCTCGCCGTCCTGGAATCCGTCGTTTCGGACCCGGAGCTGATCCGCGACCTCAGCGAGGACGAGCGCATACGCCTGATGAAGGCGGCCGGAAAGCTCGCCCGTCCCACCCGCCTCCAGCGCTCGCGCATCTCCCGGCTCGAGCGCCAGGAAGCCAAGATCGCCGCCGTCGAGGCCGACCGCGCCGCGCGCGCCCTCTCCGGAATTCGGGCCGCCCGCCTGGCCCCGGTGTTCACCGCCCCGCTTCCGGCCCTGCCCGCCCCCGAGGCTCCCGTCCGCCACCTCTCGCGGCCGACGGGCTGCTACTGCTGCAAGGCCGACTTCACGCGCCTGCACCACTTCTACGACAACATGTGCCCGGACTGCGCCGAGTTCAACTACGCCAAGCGCTACCAGACCGCCGACCTGACCGGCCGCACCGCCTACATCACGGGCGCGCGCCTGAAGATCGGCTACCACGCCGCGCTCAAGATGCTGCGCGCCGGCGCGCGCGTCATCGTCTCGACCCGCTTCCCGCACGACGGCGCCAAGCGCTTCGCCGCCGAGCCCGACTTCAAGGACTGGGGGGACCGGGTCAAGGTCTACGGCCTCGACCTGCGCCACTCGCCGAGCGTTGAGATCTTCTGCCGCTACCTGACCCAGACCGAGGACCGCCTCGACGCGCTCCTCAACAACGCCGCCCAGACCGTCCGCCGCCCCGTCGGGTTCTACGAGCATCTCCTGCCTTACGAGTCCCTGCCCTGGTCCGGCCTGTCCCAGACGGAGAAGAGCATCCTCTCGGGCCACTACGAGGTGACGGCCGCGCTTCCCGCGGAGAGCGGACAGTCGCTCGTCTCCCTGGACGCCGGCCCGGTCGGGATCGGCCTCAAGAGCTCCGCGGCCCTGTCCCAGGTCCGGATGGTGTACGACGACAAGATCACGGGCAAGGATATTTTCCCTGCGGGAAAATATGACCAGGATCTGCAGCAGGTGGATCTGCGCACGATGAACACCTGGCGCATGACCTTGGCCGAGGTGCCCACGCCCGAGCTGCTCGAGGTTATCCTGATCAACTCGGTCGCGCCCTTCATCCTCGCCTCCAAGCTCAAGCCGCTCATGCTCCGCCACGTCACCGGCGATAAGCACATCGTCAACGTGACCGCGATGGAGGGCATCTTCTCGCGCGGGACGAAGACCGACAAGCACCCGCACACGAACATGGCCAAGGCCGCGCTCAACATGATGACCTTGACCTCGGCGCGCGACTACATCAACGACGGCATCTGGATGAACGCGGTGGACACCGGCTGGGTGACGGACGAGGATCCCGTGGTCCACATGCTGCGCAAGCAGGCCGTCCACGACTTCCAGCCGCCGCTCGACATCGTCGACGGCGCCGCGCGCATACTCGACCCCTGGTTCGTCGGCCTCAACACCGGCGTCCACACCTCCGGCAAGTTCCTCAAGGACTACAAGCAAGCCAACTGGTAAAGCTCATGCGCATCCCGACTGTTTCCGGAAACAGTTGAGCCAGGGATGACGCGCCGTTGCTAGGGCAAGCAATACGCCGATCCGCCCGATCTCGCGCATGGCGCGCATCATAGCAACTGGAATTTACGAAATGGTAACCTCCCCGACATGGCGAAGAAAATCGTCGCAGAGAAGAAAATCGTCGCGAAGAAAGCCGTCTTAAAGGCTCCCGCCCGAAAGAACGGCCTGCAGGTCGTCATCGATTATCCCCGGGTCCACGAGATCGTCCTGCCCGGACACTACTCGATCCGCCTCACCGCGCTGGGCGCCGGGCAGGCCCAGGTGCGCTTCGACGGGGGCGAGTGGGTCGATTGCCGCGAATCGCTCGGCCACTTCTGGCACGACTGGACGGCCCAGGCGGGGCAGGCGCGCATCGAATCCCGCGCGCGCATCGGAAAGGGCCGATGGAGCCCGACGGAAGAACGCGAGGTCGTCGTCAAGCCGAACGAAGCCAGTTTTGTAGGATAGCGCCGTGCCCCTCCACCGCAAGATTCTCATCGGCTTCGTCACGGGCGCGTCGGCCGGTTTGATCCTGCATGGAGCCTTCCCGTCCGCGCCCGCGGGCCTGACTCTCTTCCTCGACTACGCCGCCGAGCCCTTCGGGCGCCTGTTCCTGCGCCTGCTGCTCATGGCCGTGCTGCCGCTGGTGGTCAGCTCCCTCATACTGGGCGTAGCCGAGATGGGCGACGCGGCCAAGCTCGGCCGCGTGGCCCTCAAAACGCTGGGCTTCACCTTGCTGATCACCGGCATCTCAGTGCTGACCGGCCTGGTCGCCGTCAACGTCTTCCGCCCCGGAGACGGCTTCCCGATGGAGGTCCGCGAGGCCATGATGAAGACCGGCAAGATGCCCTCTTTGCCGGCCGGCGACGGCATGAACTTCGCGCAGCGCCTGCTCGCCCTCGTGCCGGACAACCCCGTCAAGGCGGCCGCCACCGGCGACTTCCTCGGCGTGATGTTCTTCTCCATGCTCTTCGGCCTGGGCCTGATCCGCGTCGAGGCGGAGAAGGCCCGTCCCCTGCTCAAGCTCCTGGAATCCGTCAACGAGGCCTCCATGGCCTTCATCCATCTCGTCATGAAGATGGCGCCCTACGGCGTGTGCGCGCTCGTCTTCAACCTCACCGCCCGCTTCGGCTTCGGGCTCCTGCGCCACCTCCTGAGCTACGCCTTGGTCGTCGTGGGGGCGCTGGCCTTCCACCAGTTCGTCACCTACTCCTTTTTCGTGAGGACCCTCGGCGGCCTCAGCCCCCGGCTTTTCTTCCGGCGCATCTCCGAGGCCATGCTCACCGCCTTCGGCACGAGTTCGTCCTCGGCCACTTTGCCCGTCTCGATGCGCGTCGGCGAGGAGGACCTCGGCCTGCCGCGCGAGATCTCCCGATTCGTGCTGACCGTCGGCGCCAGCGCCAACCAGAACGGCACTGCGCTGTACGAGGGCGTCACCGCGCTCTTCCTCGCCCAATGCTTCGGCGTCGTCCTGACCTTGCCCCAGCAGGGCACCGTCCTCCTGCTGGCCATACTCGGCGGCGTGGGCACAGCCGGCGTGCCGGGGGGCTCCCTGCCCATGCTCATGGCCATACTCGCCTCCGTCGGCGTGCCGCCCGAGGGCGTCCTGCTCATCCTGGGCGTGGACCGCTTCCTCGACATGTGCCGCACGGTGCTCAACGTCACCGGCGACCTCCTCATCGCGGTGCTCGTGGCCCGCTCCGAGGGCGCGGCGCTCCACCCTCACCCCGCCAAACCCTGACCCCTATGTGGAAAACCAACGAAGGCTCGACCGGCCGTCTCATCCAGCTCTGCCTGGGATATTTCTTCTTCTACATCGTCTTCGGCGTCGCCACCAAGTGGTTCACCGGCAGCGCCGCCCTCGTCGCGCCGCCGATGACGGACATGGAGTTCCTGGTCTGGAGCACGCTCGGCGGCTCGCTGATCTGCCTGCTCGTCGTCTTCGCGTTCGGCTGGCAGAAGTCGGGGATCGCGGGAATACCCCCGGAGTACGCTTACATCATCCCCTCGGGCATCTGCACCGCGATCATCATCCCGACCACGACCTTGATGTACATGCTGCTCAAATCGGTCATGGTCGCCATGATCATCATGCGCGCCAGCGTCATCGTCATCAGCCGGCTGGTCGACGAGGCGCAGCTCCGCCAGGGCATCCTCAAGAAGACCGTTTACTGGCAGGAGAACGCGGGCGTCGTCTTCGCCGTCGCCGCGGCCGGCACGCAGATCTTCCTCGCCAAGAGCGAGGACTTCGACTTCCTCCACAACGCAGCCGCGATGGCCGTGCTCTCCTCCTACATCTGCGCCTACTCGGCGCGCATCTACATCATGAACTACTACAAGAACACGCGGCCGCAGGGCGCCTCGCTCAACAACAAGTGGTTCTTCGCCATCGAGCAGATCGCGGCGAGCGTGACGATGGCTCTGGCGGCCCTCATCCTCTACCGCAGCGCGTCCTCCGCCGCCCCCGTGGCCGCCTTCCAGGCGGCGCTGGCCCATCCGCACCCGGCCGTCATCCCCGCCAACCTCGCCGGCGCGGTCTACGGGATGGTCGCCTTCTTCTCCGTGTTCATCTTCATGTTCAAGGGGCGCACGGCGACCTTCGCCGGGCTGGTCAACCGTCTCACCTCGCTCGTGGCCGGAACGACCGCGACCTTGATCTCCTACTTCCTCTTCCGCGGCCGCTTCCCCGGCATCGCGGACTGGGCGTCCCTAGCCCTGATCCTCGTGGCGGTGGGCTTCCTCTCCATGGCCGAGCGCCGCCGCGTGGGCGAGCTGACCGCCGCCCACGAGCTCAACAACGCGCCGAAGACCGCCGCGTGAAGATCGCCTTCGCCCTTTTCCTATCGTTCATCGCGGCCGGGGCTTCGGCCGCCCCCAGGACGATCCCCGTCGAACTGGGAAAGGAGTTCCGCCTGAAAAAGGGGGAGGTCGCCAGCATCGCCGGCGGCCGGGCCACGCTGAGAATCGTGAAGTTCATCAACTCGCCGTGCCCCAAGGGCGCCTACTGCATCTGGAGCGGCCAAGCGGTGATCACCGAGCTGACCGTGGACGGCAAGGTCGTGCCGCCGGGGTCGAAGGACTCGCCCTACGACGTCACCGTCAAGGACAGCGACTACCGCACCTTCGCCGTGCTCGTCGTCGATGAGCCGGAGCTCGCCTGCTCCAGGCCGAAGGCCGCGCCCCAAGGCGAATGCCTGCGCAGCCTCGCCCGCCAGCGGAGCGATCCCGCCCTGTGCCGCAAGATCTCCGACGAGCGCACGCGCGGCTTCTGTCTGGAAGATCTCGCCGAGGAGCTCAAGCAGGACGCGCTGTGCCCCGAGGTCGCAAATCCCACGCAGCACTGCCTGTACGTGAAGGCCAAGAAGTCCGGCGATCTGGCGGCCTGCGCCGCAGTGGTGACGCGGCGCGCCCGCGTGCGCTGCTTCAAGGAGCTCTCCGTCGAAGGCGGGGGCGGACCGCTCTCCTGCTCCGCGCTTGCGCCCGAGGCGGCCAAGGTCTGCCGCGAGACCGCCCTCGGCCCGGACAATTAATGAGCGGGAAGGAAAAGCCGCACTCGGCCGAATACTTCGGCGAAGCGCGCGACTTCTGGTGGAACGCCGATTTCATGGCCCTGATGGCCGGGCGCTGGCAGTTGTCGCGCGCCCGCTCCATCCTCGACGCGGGCTGCGGCATCGGCCACTGGGGACGGTCGCTGTCCCCGTTCCTGTCCCCGGACGCCGCGCTCACGGGCGTCGACCGCGAGCCCGCGTGGGTCGAGAAGGCGGCGGCGATCGCCCAGGACAAAGGCCTGGCCCGCTTCCGCTACCTCCGGGGCGACGCGAACGCCCTGCCGTTCGACGACGCGCAATTCGACCTGGTGACCTGCCAGACCTTGCTGATCCACGTCCCCGATCCGCGCGCGACGCTGCGGGAATTCATGCGCGTCCTCAAGCCCGGAGGCCTCATGGTCTTGAGCGAGCCGAACAACCTGGCGGGATCGCTGGTGCGCGACAGCTCCAACTTCGACGGCGACATCGGCGCGCTGACCGACGCCGTCCGCCTGCAGGCGCTGTGCGAGCGCGGCAAGGCGGCCCTGGGCCGGGGGAACAACTCGGTCGGCGATCTCCTCCCGGGCCTGCTCCACGGGACCGGGCTCGAGGATATCCAAGCCTACCTGTCCGACAAGGCGACGCTCACGCTTCCGCACCAATCCACGCCCGGCCAGGCCGCGGCGCTCGCGGAGACCGGGGACTGGCTGGCGCGCGACATCTGGTGCTGGGAGAAAGCCGAGACCGAATCCTATTTCCGGGCGGGCGGCGGCGACCCCGCGGAGTTCGCGAAGCTCTGGGACAACGTCATGGACCGCCAGCGCGCGAGCTTCCGGGCCGCGAAGGAAGAACGGCTCAGCGCCGTCGCCGCGGGCCTCCAGTACCTGATCTCAGGCCGCAAGCCCGCCGCGTAGCGCTTACTTTCCGGCGGGCGGGGGCGTGAACTTCTGGAGCTTGGCCAGGATCTCGGAAGCCATCGCCCGGGCTTCGTCGGCCGGAGCGGTGAGGGTGAGCTCGAACTGGGCGAACACCTTGCCCTTGTTCGTGAAGCCGCGGAGAATGGTGTTGCGGTGGTTCGGGTGCTTGGCGCAGTTTTCCGTGTACTCGTAATAGACGATCCAGCCGCCGCCGACGGCCTCCTGCTTCGCCGCGCCGACCGCCGTGACCTGCTTCTCCTTCTTCTTGTAGCCGATCGTCGTCGCCATCCCCGTTTTGGCCTGGCCGGCCGCCTGATCCTGCTGCTGGCGCATCATCGCGACGAGCTGGTCCGACATGCCGGTCACGTTCTTCAGGTGCAGGCGTATCTCCGAGCCCACGGTCATGTCGCAGGTGGGGGGAATGCCTTGGATATTCGCGTGGAAATCGCCCATGGTCATGTCCCCGACCGCGCTCCATTTTCTTGTCGTTGCCGCGGCCCCCCTCAGCATCAGCTCCGATATGGACGGCGGCACCGCGGCGAACGCCGGAACGGCCGCGAA
>JAQTNG010000208.1 GCA_028714015.1 Elusimicrobiota bacterium
CAAGAATTCTCCCGGCATGGGCGTGATGTCGAACCAATACACCTCGTACAACGAGTTCATCAATCTGAAGGTCCATCACAACGGAGGGACGACCCCTCTCAACCACGGATTTTACATCGAAGGCGATAATATTCTCATTGAGCACTGCGACATACACCATAATGCCGGATTCGGCATCAGCAATTACAACGAGTATGGAACCCAGGCGAACAATAATGTCTACCGCTACAATAATATCCATGAAAATTCGACGAGCGGAGGGTGGCGGGCCGGCATAGGCCTGACCCAGGGAGCGGGCAATAAGGCTTACAACAACATCATTTGGGGCAATTCCGGCGGCATCGAGATCGATTACTCGAGCATCGGCTCGCAGGTGTACAACAACACGATCTTCAACAACAGCCTCGGCGGCGAGAAATACGGAATTTCCATCGGCGCCGGCAGCGGCGCGATCATCCAGAACAACATCGTTTATCAGAACCCGGGCGGCAATATCATCGGCAGCCAGACCGGCATGATCGTTTCCAACAATCTGACCTCCGATCCGCTCTTCGTCAATTCGGCGGGCCTGAACTTCCACCTCACCTCGGGAAGCCCCGCCATCGACAAAGGCTTGACCATCTCCGCCGTGTTCGACGACTACGACGGCGTTCTCCGCCCCAAGGGCGCGGCCTATGACATCGGCGCGTTCGAATACGGCGGCGTCGCCCCGCTTCCTTCCGTGGACGTCACGGCGCCCGTGATCAGCGGCGTCGCGGCCTCGGCCGTCGGCCAGACCGGTGCGACGATCGGCTGGACCACGAACGAGGCCGCCGACACGCAGGTCGAATACGGCGCGACCACGGCCTACGGCGCGTCCACGGTCTTGAACTCGACCCTGTCGACGAGCCACGGCGCCGTCCTGAGCGGCCTGACGGCCGGCACGCTCTACCACTACCGGGTCAAATCCAAGGACGCCGCGGGCAACCTGGCGGCGTCGCCGGACGCGACCTTCACGACCGCGGCCCCCACGGCGATCGTGCTCGCCGCCGGCTGCGCCAGCAGCGCGGGCGCTTGGGCGAACGCGGCGCTGCCGTCGCAAACCGGGGCCTTCACCGCCGAGTTCGACGCCGTCCCCGGGACGGCGAACATGGACGGCGTGAGCGGCCTGTCCAACGCCTCGGCCTCCGCCTTCGGCAACCTCGCGGCCGCGGTGCGCTTCAACAACGCCGGGCTGATCGACGCGCGCAACGGCGGCGCCTACGCGGCGGCGGCCCCCATCCCGTACGTCTCGGGCCTGACCTATCATTTCCGCCTCGTGATAAACGTTCCCGCCCATACCTACAGCGCCTACGTCAAGCAGGGCGCGAACGCCGAGCAGCTGATCGGGAGCGGCTACGCCTTCCGCACGGAGCAGGCGGCCGTCACGACCCTGAACAATGTAGGACTGGTCGCCGGGCCGGGCAGCCTGTCGGTCTGCGGCGCGGCCGCGACCGCGTCGGGCGCGGCCGCGGATACCGCCGCTCCCGTGATCAGCGCCGTGGCGGCCTCGGCCGTGAGCCAGACCGGCGCCACGATCGGCTGGACCACGAACGAGGCCGCCGACACGCAGGTCGAATACGGTCCGACCACGGCCTACGGCGCGTCCACGGTCCTGAACTCGACCTTGTCGACGAGCCACGGCGCCGCCCTGAGCGGCCTGACGGCCGGCACGCTCTACCACTACCGGGTCAAATCCAAGGACGCCGCGGGCAACCTGGCGGCGTCGGCGGACGCGACCTTCACGACCGCGGCCCCCACGGCGATCGTGCTCGCCGCCGGCTGCGTCAACAGCGCGGGCACTTGGGTGAACGCGGCGCTGCCGTCGCAAACCGGAACCTTCACCGCCGAGTTCGACGCCGTCCCCGGGATGACGAACATGGACGGCGTGAGCGGTCTTTCCAACGGCGCGGCCGCCGACTATAACGGCCTCGCGGCCGCGGTGCGCTTCAACAATGCCGGCACGATCGACGCCCGAAACGGCGGCGCCTTCGGGGCGGCCGCCGCCATCCCCTACGTCTCGGGCCTGACCTATCATTTCCGGCTCGCGGTCAGCGTTCCCGCCCACACCTACAGCGCCTACGTCAAGCAGGGGGCCAACGCCGAGCAGCTGATCGGCGCCGGCTACGCTTTCCGCACGGAGCAGGCGGCCGTCGCGGCCTTGAGCAATCTGGGACTGTTCGCCGGGACGGGAAGCCTGTCGGTCTGCGGCGCGGCCGTGACCGCGTCGGGCGTGACCGCCGACATCGCGCCTCCCGTGATCAGCGGCGTCGCGGCCTCGGCCGTCGGCCAGACCGGCGCGACGATCGGCTGGACCACGAACGAGCTCGCCGACACGCAGGTCGAATACGGCGCGACCACGGCCTACGGCGCGTCCACGGTCTTGAGCTCGACCCTGTCGACGAGCCATGGCGCCGTCCTGAGCGGCCTGACGGCCGGCACGCTCTACCACTACCGGGTCAAATCCAAGGACGCCGCGGGCAACCTCGCGGCGTCGCCGGACGCGACCTTCACGACCGCGGCCGCCGTGATCGCCGCCGCCTGCGTCAACAGCGCGGGCACTTGGGTGAACGCAGCGCTGCCGTCGCAAACCGGAACCTTCGGCGTCGAGTTCGACGCCGCCCCCGGGATGAAGAACATGGACGGGGTGATCGGTCTTTCCAACGGCGCGGCCGCCGCCTATACCAGCCTCGCGGCCGCGGTGCGCTTCAACAACGCCGGCACGATCGACGCCCGAAACGGCGGCGCCTTCGCGGCGGTCGCCGCCATCCCTTACATCGCGGGCCTGACCTATCATTTCCGGCTCGCGGTCAGCGTTCCCGCTCATGCCTACAGCGCCTACGTTAAGCAAGGGGCCAACGCCGAGCAGCTGATCGGCGGCAGCTACGCTTTCCGGATCGAGCAAAACACGGCGACGGCGTTGAACAACCTCGGGCTGTTCTCCGCCACGGGAAGCGAGCAGGTCTGCGGCGCGGCCGTGAAATGACGTAAGACGGGCTGATTCGGGACTTTGGCGCGCGAGGACGTGAGGATGGTCCTCGCGCGCCTCGATTCTCAATACATGACTGAATTGGTCAAGTATGCTACACTGTGCCCCCATGACCGAGGTCTCCGTCGTCGTGCCCGTCTTCAACGCCGGGCCGTACCTTAAATGGGCCGTCGACAGCCTGCTCGCGCAGGGCCTGGCCGGCCTCGAGATCGTCGTGGTCGACGACGGCTCCACGGATGGCGGGATCGCGGCGGTCGAGCGCCTGCCCGTGCGCGTGGTGCGGCAGAAGAACAAGGGCGAGGCGGCCGCCCGCAACGCGGGCGTCAGGGCGTCCACCGCTCCGTTCGTGACCTTTTTGGACGCGGACGACATCATGGTTCCGGGGGGCCTCTCGGCACGGCTCGACTTCTTGATCGCTCATCCCGGGGAAAGCTCCGCGGGAGGGCTGCCGTCGCGCCTCATCGACGAGCGCGGCATGGCCGCCGGCGAGGTTTTCGGCCGGATGTCGGCCAAATACTCTTTCCCTTTCCGGTTGAGCGGCTCGTTCTATCGCGAGGGAGGCTTTTTCCCGGTGTCGTGCTCGCTTTATCTTTACCGCCGCGAGGTGTTCGAGCGGGTCGGGCTCTACGATGAGGCCTTGACCGCCGCGCCCGACTGCGACTTCCATTTTCGCCTTTTGAAGGCCGCGAGCATCCCGATATTGCCGGTGCCCGTGTTCGACCGCCGCATCCACGGAGCCAACCTGTCTTTGGCGGGGGCGGGCACGAGGGCGCTGTCGTTCCGCCCCGAGATAATCGACGCCGTGCGCGAGATCAACCGCCGCCACGGCTACGACCCGGAGGAGATCACGCCGTGGGAGCTCGAATACCTGTGAAAAACGGAGCGGTTCTGATCACCGGAGGGGGGAGCGGCATCGGCGCGGCCTGCGCCGCGGAGTTCTTTCGCCGCGGGCGGCCGGTCGTGATCGTCGGCCGCACGGGAAGCCGCCTGAAGGAGACGGCGCGCGGGCTGGGGGACGCTTCCCGGGTGCTGGCGCTCGCGGGCGACGCCGGCGACGAGACATTCGCGCGGCGGGCCTTCGCGGCGGCGCGCAAGCGCTTCGGCTCGGTGGACATTCTGGTCAACAACGCGGCCGTGCTGGTCAAAAAGCCGTTCCTCGAAACCTCGGCCGCGGAGTGGGACGCGACCATGCGCACGAACCTGCGCGGCCCGTTTCTTTTCAGCCGCGAGCTCCTGCGCGCGCCGGGCCGCGCGATCGTCAACATCGGCTCGCTCGGCGGCGTGCAGGGAACCGAGAAGTTCCCGGGGCTCGCCGCCTACACGGTCAGCAAGTTCGGGATCGCCGGCCTGACCGCCGCGCTCGCCGTCGAGGCGCGGCCGCTCGGCGTCGCGGTGTTCTGCGTGGCCCCGGGCGCCGTGGACACGGCCATGCTCCGCAAGGCGGCGCCGGGCCTCAAGGCGGGCGCCGCGCCCGCCGACATCGCGAAGGTCGTCGCGGCCCTGGCCGAGACGCATTGTTCGGATTTTTTGTCGGGGGCCGTTATCCCGCTGGACACCAATCGATGAGCTCGAAAGCCTTCGTGACGCGTCGGATGACCTTCTCCGCGGGCCACCGCCTGCACAACGACGCGCTGTCGGCCGAAGAGAATAAACGGATCTTCGGCAAGTGCAACAATCCCAACGGGCATGGTCACAATTTCACGGTCGAAGTCACGGTCGCCGGCGAGATCGACCCGCGCACCGGGATGGTCTACAACCTTCGCGACCTCAAGACGATCATGGTCGAGGTCATCGAGAACGGCCTCGATCACAAGAACCTGAACCTCGACGTGCCCGCGTTCCAGGGCGTGATTGCGACGGCGGAGAACATCGCCGTCGTGCTCTGGACCTTGCTCGCCGGGCGCCTGCCCGCCGGCGCCCTCCACGAAGTGAAGCTCATCGAGACCGAGAACAACTTCGTCTCCTACCGCGGCGGCTAAAGGCGTCCGTGGCGCAGGATGGCCAGCAGAAGCCAGAACGCCATCAGCGCGGAGAGCACGAATCCGGCCAGACCTAGGACGGGGATTCCTCTCCAATATGGCGGCAGGTCGGCGTGCACCATCAGGGCCGAGCCGATGACGAGCGCGCCCAGCAGGAGCGCGTAGGCCAGGCGGTTGCTGGCCTGGTCGAGCTCGACCAGCACGGGCTCGAGCCCCTTGTGCTCGAACTCGAGGAGCAGGCGTCCGCGCCGGGCCTGATGGATGATGTCGCGCAGCTCGCCGGGCGCCGAGGCGAGGAGGTCGAGCGTCTCGCGCCCGGCCTCGGCCAGGCGCTCGGCGACGCGGCCGGGCGACGCGCGCTCCTCGTGCACGCGGCGCACGAACGGCGTGCAGGCCGTGATCGCGTCGAAGCGCGGGTCCAGGCGGAGCGCGAGGCTCTCGAGCTCAGTCAGCGCCTTGACCATCAGGAAGAGCTCGGGCGGTATGCGCACGCTGTGCCGGGCCGTGGTCTGGAAGAGCTGCTCGAGCATCCGCCCCAGCCGCCACTCGGCGAGCGGACGGTCGGCGTACTGGTCCATCAGCTCGGCCATGTCGTCCTCGAACGCGCGCGGGTCTGGCTCCTCGTCGTATTCGGCGAGCGAGAGCAAGGCTCGGCCCAGCAGGGCCTCGTCGCGCTCGGAGACGGCGTAGAAGACGTCGGCGAGGGCCTCGCGCGTCGCGCGGTCGAGGCGGCCGGCCATGCCGAAATCGACGTAGGCGACGACGTGGTCCGGTTGGAAGAAGAGGTTCCCGGGGTGCGGGTCGGCGTGAAAGAAGCCGTGGATGAAGATCATCGCGAGGTACTGCCGCCCGAGGTTCTCGGCGAGGATGCGCGGGTCGAGGCCGGCTCGCGCGATTCCCGCGTCGTCGTCGGCCTTGACCCCGTCCAGGCGCTCCAGCGTCAGCACCCGCGCGGAGCTCAGGGCCCGGTGGACCTCGGGGACCCGGACGGTGGGGTCGCCCTCGAACTGGCGGGCGAAGCGCTCGGTGTGCGCCGCCTCCATCGCGAAGTCCATCTCCCGGTCGAGGGAGCGGGAGATCTCGGCGATCACGCGCGTCGGCTTGCGCCGCCTCCACTCGGCGGAGTGCTTCTCGGCCAGCGCCGCGAGGCGGGCCATGATCTCGAGATCGACGGCGACGACCCGCCGGATGTCGGGACGCTCCACCTTCACGACGACCTCGCGCCCGTCGGTCAGTCGGGCCGCGTGGATCTGCGCGATCGAGGCCGCCGCGAGCGGCCGGTTGTCGAAGCGAGAGAAGAGGCGGGAGATCGGGCGGCCCAGGTCCTCCTCGACGATGCGGCGCGCCTCCTCGGCGGGAAAGGGCGGGACGCGGTCCTGAAGCTTGGCCAGCTCGCGCAGGTACTCGGAGGAAAGCAGGTCGGCGCGCGTGGACAGGTACTGCCCCGCCTTGACGAAGGTGGGCCCCAGATCCTGCACGGCCAGGCGCACGCGCTCGGGGCGCGAGGCCTCCTCCACCGGGGGATGGCTCATGATGCCCCTCAGGCTCGATTCGAGGCGCGAGTCGAGGCGCATCATGTGCAGCAGGTCCCCGAAGCCGTGCTTGGCGAGGATCGCGCCGACCTCGCGGTAGCGGTTCAGGTGGCGGTAGGTTCGCCCCAGGACCTGCAGGCCGCCCATGGCTCCTCCCGCTCTATTCGACTTTGACGCTGCGGCCGGCGTGGACGCGCGCTCGAGCCAAGGTCACGCGCAGGACGCCGTTGCGATAGGACGCCTTCGCCGAGGAAGGCTTCACCTCGTCGGGCAGCCTCACCCGGCGCAGGAACTCGCCGGAGTAGAGCTCGCGCCGATCCGACTGGCGCGGGCGGCCTTCCTCGCGCCGGCGGCCGCTGACGGTCAGAAGAACCTCGGTGATGTTCACCCGGATGTCGGCTTTATCCACGCCGGGCAGGGCGAAGGAGACCGCGAACTCCCGCGAGGTTTCCTCCACGTCGGCCTCGGGAACCCAGAAAGCCAGCTGAGGCCCCGCGGCCTCCGCCAGCCGCGACATCAGCATGCGCCGCGCGGGATACCAGCCGCCGGCGACGGCCTGCTCCACGCCTTCAAGGATGTCGTGCACCGGCTCCCAAATCGGGCCGTCCGGCC
>JAQTNG010000209.1 GCA_028714015.1 Elusimicrobiota bacterium
ACCTACAGCGCTCCCTGCGACCAGCAGGAGTTCTTCTTCCGGCTGCCGTTTTCGACCCTGGACCCGATCTGGTTCGCGCGGGAGAACAGCATCCCCGTCCCGGAGGTCGCCCTGCGCATGGGATTGCCGGAGGTCCAGATCCAGCGGGTCTTCGACGACATCGAGGGCAAGCAGCGGACCACCGAGTACCTGCGGCTGAGCCCGCCGATCCTCGACGCCGCGAAGCCGGTCTACGCGTAAACGGAGGCTATTGATATGGACATGAACATGTACGACCTGCCCATCGAGGCCGCGATACGGAGCTTCATCGCGAGCAATCTTCTCTACAGCGAGGATGGATTCGGCTACTCCGACGAGGCCTCTCTCCTGCGCGAACGAATCATCGATTCGCTCGGCGTCGTCGAGCTGGCGGCCTTCCTGGGCCAGCGCTTCGGCGTGCGGGTGGAGCAGTCGGAGGTCCGCCCCGAGAATTTCGACTCGGTGGCGAGGCTGTCCGCGTTCGTGCGGCGCAAGCAGGCCGTCGTCCGGCCCGCGGCCGCGCAGCCGGTCTGAGGCGGCCCATGGGAAAGAATCTTCTGCGGCCCGTGCAGGCCTCGCAGCTGAGCCGGCAGCTGGGGCTGCGGCTTCTGGGCCCGGACCGCGAGATCCGCGAGCTGTGCGGCCTCAACGCGCTCTCCGGCCACGGCCTTTCGTTTTCGCGGGACCAGCGCCCGGGCGCGGGCTGCTCCGGCACGGTCTTCGCTTCGGAACCGCCGGAGACCGACGCGTTGACGGTGATCCGGGCGGAGAAGCCCAGGCTCGAATTCATCCGGGCGCAGCACCTGCTTGAGCAAGCGCCGGGCTTCCTGGAGGACTCCACGCCTCCCGACATCCACCCGACGGCGACGGTCGGGCCTCTCGCGGTCATCGAGAACGGCGTCCGCATCGGAGAGGGGACGCGAATCGGGAGCCTGGCGGTGATCAAGACCGGCACCCGAATCGGGAAGCACTGCGTCATCAAGTCGGGCGCCGTGATCGGGGATTCGGGTTTCGGGCCCGAGCGCGACGCGGACGGCCGCCCGCTCATGATGATACACTTCGGCGGGGTGCTCATCGGAGATCATGTGGACATCGGCAGCCTGACCACCGTCTGTCGGGGCGCCCTCGGGGACACCGTCCTCGCGGATCACGTCAAGATCGACGACCACTGCCACATCTCCCACAATTGCCGCATCGACGAGGGCGCCATGATCACGGCCTGCGTCGAGATCAGCGGGTCGGTCCGGATAGGCAGGAACGCCTGGCTGGCGCCCGGCTGCTCGCTGGTCCAGAAGATATCCATCGGGGAAGACGGCTTCGTCGGCATCGGAGCGGTCGTGACGCGCACCGTCGCGGCGAAGGCCCGGGTCTACGGCAACCCGGCGCGGCCCCTGCCCGAGCTTCCGGGGCCTCGGGACTAGGAGCTCCCGCGCCGGCCCTGGAGAGAGCCGTTATCTCCGTGGGGCCGGCGCGCCTGCGCCCGCCCGCGCGGCGCCCGCCGGCGATCCTGCCGCGCCCCGCCCGCGGCGACCCCCTCGTCGGGCCGGACCGTTCCCGTCGCGTCCCGCAGGGCGGCCAGAAGCTCGTGGTCTTCGGCCGGCTTGAGCAGGACCTCGGACACGCCTTCCTCCGCGGCGAGCCGATGGATGTAGTCGGTGGACCAGGCCGTCATGATCACGATCGGGATATGCCGGGTGTCCGGGTCGTCCCGCAGGCGGCGGCACACCTCCCAGCCGTCGACAAGAGGCATCGCGATGTCGAGCAGGATTACGTCGGGCTTGAAGGCGGAGGCCTTGCGCAGGCCTTCCTCTCCCTCGTGGGCGACGGAGACCGTGAAGCCCCAGCCGGACGACAAGCGTATCGCGAGGGCTTCGGTCAGGTCCTGCTCGTCGTCGACGATGAGGACTCGCCTACTTTTTAGAATCGACATGAGGACCTCCGGTCGCGGATGCGGCGGCGGATGCGGCGGCCGGCGCGGCGACCGGCAGCGCGAAGTGGAAGCCGGCGCCCAGGCCCTTGACGTTCTCCGCCCAGATGCGGCCCCCGTTGATGTTCATGATCTCGCGGCAGATCGCCAGCCCCAGGCCCGTGCCCTTGTAGCCCTCGCCCCCTCGGGGCCGGTCGAGCTGGATGAACTTGTTGAAGAGGTCCGCGCCCTTTCCTTCGGGAATCCCGCTGCCGTCGTCGACGACGCTGACGACGACCTCGGCGTCGATCCGCTTGGCGCGGACCTCGATGCGCTGCCGCGCGTAGCGCAGGGCATTGTCGAGAAGGTTCCCCAGCACCTGCGTGATCATGTCGCGGTCGGCCTTCACCTGCGGCAGGTCCGCCGCCGCATCCACGACCAGCGAAACATTCCTGCTCTTGCAGGCCATGCGCATGTCGTCGGTGACTTCCCGGATGAACTCGACGGGATCGACCGGCCGGAGGTCGACGTACGCGCTGCCCGACTCGAGCCTCGACAAATCGAGGAAGTTCGACAGGATGCGCGTCAGCCGGGAGATGTTGCGATCCGCCGTCCGGATCATGTTGTCCTGGTCCGGCGTGAGCGGGCCGGCCAGGCGGTCGCGGATCGTGCCGACCGCCATCTTGACGATGCTCAGGGGGGTGCGAAGCTCGTGCGAGACCGTGCTCAGCATCTTGTCCTTGAGCTCGTCCATGCGGCGGCGCTCCTCGATCTCGGCCCGGACCTGTTCGATCCTGCGCAGCTCCGTGATGTCCCGGATCGTGACCAGGCGAGCCGCAGCGCCCCGCCATTCGACCGGGGCCAGCCGCACCTCCGCGGTGATCTCGCCGTTGGGCCCCGCCAGCTTCAATTCCGAAGGCCCGTCGCCCTCGAGCGGGTATTCGAACAGGCGCCCCTGCACCTGCTCGGCCGTGCGGTTGAGCAGGGCCAGCGCGGCGGGATTGGCGTAGCGGACCATGCGCGCGGAGTCGACGATCACGATGCCGTCGGGCGCGGCGCGCACGAGGCTCTCCATTTGCCCGTACAGGCGGCTGCGCTCGAGCGCGTATCCGACCGTGCGGACCAGCTGCTGCTGGTCCACCTTGCTTTTGATCAGGAAGTCCTGCGCGCCCGCGCCGATCGCCTGGAGCCCCGTTTCCTCGAGAGCGAGGTTGGTCAGCACGACCACCGGCACGCCGGGCGCGCGGCGGCGGAGCTCGGCCAGGGTGTCCAGGCCCTGGCTGTCCGGCAGCATGAGGTCGAGCAGCACGATGTCGAAATCCCGGCGCGCGAGCAGGTCGAGCCCCTGGGCGAGGCTGACGGCGTTCTCCATCTCGTGCTTCATCGCCTGGCCGCAGGCCTCGTTGATGTAGAGATTCATCAGCAAGGTGTAGTCGGGATCGTCTTCGATCAGGAGAATCCTTATGCTTTTGTCCATGTCACTCCTCCTGCGTCGGGAAGCTCGACCATCTCGAGCCAGTAGCGTTTGAGCAGATTGGCGGCCGCGACGAAATCCGCGAAGGTCACGGGCTTGTGGATGAAGGAGCAGGCGCCTTGATCGTACGAGCGGACGATGTCCTCTTCGGCGTTCGACGTCGTCATGACGATGATCGGAACCCGCCGCAGCTCGGGGTCCGCCTTGATGCGCTCGAGCGCCTCCCGTCCGTCCATGCGCGGCATGTTGAGGTCCAGGATCACGAGCCGGGGGCCGCCGTCGGAACGGCCGCCGGCGTAGGCCCCGCGGTGCTTGAGCAGGTCGAGCAGATCCTCGCCGTTCTTGACCCAGAGAATCTCGTTGCGCATCCCCGCCTTTTCGAAGGCGCTCTTGGTGAGGAAGTAGTCGTCCTCGTCGTCCTCGGCGATGATCAGCTGAACGCTTTTTCTTGGAGTTGGCATTCCATCCTCCCTTCCTGGGAAATCGGCAGCAGCACCCGAAACTCGGCCCCGTGCCCGAGCTCGCTCTTCGCGGAAATCGAGCCGCCATGTCGGGCCACGATCTTCTGGCAGATCGCCAGGCCCATCCCGCTGCCCTCGTACTCGTAGCGGCCGTTCAGGCGCTGGAACGGCTGAAAGATGCGGTCGGCGTACTTCATGTCGAAGCCGATGCCGTTGTCGGAGACGGTCAGCTCGCATCGCCCGTCGTCCGTCGCTTTCCCGTTGATGCGCACGTGCGGGCGCGCGCCGGGCCGTTGAAACTTAAGGGCATTCGTGACGAGGTTCTGCAGCAGCTGGCGCATCTGCAGCGGATCGGCGTTGATCCGAGGCAGGGCTCCGATCTCGACGCGAGCCTTGACTTTCGCGATCGTGAGGTCGAGGCCCTCGACGACGTCCTTCGCGAGCGCTCGGAGGTCCACTTCTTCGGCCGCGCCGCCCCGCGTCGTGACGCGCGCGAGCTCCAGGAGCGAGTCGATGAGGCTTTGCATGCCGTCGACGGCCCGTATCATCCGGCGCATGTAGTCGGCGCCTTCGTCGTCGAGCTTGCCCTCGAGCTTTCCCTGGAGCCGGTCCGCGAACGCCTTGACCTTATGGAGGGGCGCGCTGAGGTCGTGCGAGGCCACGTAGGCGAATTGCGCGAGCTCGACGTTCGAGCGGGTCAGATCCGCGCTCCGCTTCTCGACGGCCTGCTCGCTCGCCCGGCGCTGCGTGGCGTCGTGCACGACGCATACGTAGCCGAGCAAAGCGCCGGCGGCGTCCCGCAGCGCCGTCAGCGCCATGCCGGCCCAGAACCGCGTTCCGTCCTTGCGCACGCACCAGCTCTCGGAGCTGACGCGCCCTTCGCGATCGACCTCGTCGAGCTGGCTGCGGGGCGCGCCCCTCGCCGTGTCCTCGAGGGGCATGAAGCGCGCGTAGGGGCTGCCGAGGATCTCGTCCTCGCGGTAGCCGTATATCTGCTCCGCGCCTTTGGTCCAGCTGGCCACGCGCCCTTCGGGGTCCAGGCGGAAGATCGCGTATTCGCGCACGCTTCCGACCATCAGGAGCAGCATCTGCATGCTCTCCTGCACGATGCGCTGCGCCTTCTTCTGCTCGCTGACGTCCTCGAAGGACAAGCCGACCTCCTTGTCGCTCAGCGCGAAGATGGTCACGTTGAAATTGGCGCCCGGCACGCGCCCGGCGCTCAAGTAGTCGCGCAGAACGCGGCTTTCGCCCGATTTGAGGACGGCGAGGCACATGGCCTGAAGCCCGTTTTCGGAGACCTCCGGGGCGAACCGGCTCAGCGGAATATCCCCGAGCTCCTCGCCCGCGGCGCCGGGCATTCGCCGGCCCGAGGGGTTTACGTCCACGATGCGCAGGGCCTCGGCTCCGCCGCGCTCCTCGAGGCGGAGGATCATGAGGCCGGCCGGCAGGTGCTCGTAGATGCGCCGGTGCATCTCCAGAGTTTTGCGCGCGGCGCGGTCGTCCGCGCTCGCGGCCTTCATGGCGGCCTCCCTTTCCGCGAGCAGCGCGCGCGCGGCCAGGACGGCGACGGAGAGCGCGGCGAGGTAGGCGGAGGACGTCAGAAGCGAGCTCCGGGCGGTCGCGCCTATAATGAAGACGTCGCCGTGCAACGCGAGCCAGGCGACGGCCGCGGCCTGCGCGGCGACGGCCGCCGTCGCCGCGCGCGGGCCGAAGCGAAGGAGGATCCAGAGCATCGGGGGCATGGCGGCGAACAGCAGCGTCGCGCCGGGGGCGCTCCATCGGCCATGGGCGGCGAGGCCCAGCGCGACGCCGCCCGCGAGCAAGGCCGCCGCGGCCAGCCCCTCCGCCGCGCGGGACGCCGTCGGGAGGGCCGGCTTCCTTCGCGGCCGGGCCCAGCACAGAACGAGCGGCGCGACCACGAGCAGGCCGACGGTTTCGGCGATCCACCAGCTCAATCCGGTCCGGGCCGCGTTCATCCCGGGGGGCATTCCTTTCAGCGCGAGAGCGAGAAGGTCGAAGCCCGGGCTGATCAGGGCGATCAACGGCGCCAGGAGGCAGAACGCCGCCGCGTCGCGAGGGCTCCGGGGCATGTCCTCCGGAGAGCCCGACCGCCGCAGCAGCGCCGCGCCCATAAGCGCCTGGGCGGCGCTGCCCAGGCCGACGAACGCCGACAGGGCCAGCGCGGCCGCGGGGGCCGACGCGCCGGTCGCGACGAAAGGGTGCTCCTCCGCCATCCAGGCGCCGAAGAAGACGCCGATCGCGGCGTTCGGGCCCCAGAGCAGCACCGCCGCGAGCGCGAAGCCCGCCGCGGGCCACAGCGGGGGGGCATTCGCATGGCCGAAGGCGAACTGCAGCCCCACGCGGGCGAGCGCGTAGTAGACGACGGCCGCCGCGCACGCGAGCACCCACTGTTCAAGCGCCGGCCGCCCCTGGACCTCCGTTTGAGCCCGTAGCCCGTCCATGGTTTCTCCTCCGCGTGACTGCTCATTGGGAGGTTACTAGGAATAAGGGCTCGCGCCCATGGATGGGGTGTAAAGCTATTGCGCTCGGCCCGTCACACCGCCCCCGCCCCCCGGTCCTTCATGCGCCGATCAAAATACTGTGACCGCGCCGCCATAGGGCGGCGGCGGTCACGCCTGGTATATTGCGTCGCGGTCGGTCATTTCAGCAAGGAGGCGGCCATGTTCGATATCAGCCTGGGCGTAATGGCGCTGTCGTTGACGTTGGGCGGCGCGCACGCGGACATGCTGGCGGCGCCGGCCGCATCCGCGCCGCGGCTCCAGCTCAGCCGGCTGAGCGGCAGCATCGAGGTCGAGCTGGAGAAGAGAATCGACGCGGCGCCGTCGCGCGCGCTGCCATTCCTTCATTCCGGCTCGATCGTCCGCGTGCGTTCGGGTTCCGCCGCGTTCGACTCGGACTATCACGTCACCGTGCGCGCCTCCGAGGGCGACGCGTTCCAGTTCCTGGCCGTGCAGCCGGAAGGAAGCCGCTCGGGCTCCATTCGCCTGTCGGCGGTCGAGCGGGAGCCCAAATCGCTCGAGGTCAGCGTCGGCGACCATAAGTTCCGCCTGAGGAAGGGGGCGGCGATCTCGATCACCTCCGCGTGGCCGGGAGAGATGACCGTCAGGAGCGAGGGCCGGGGCGTCTCGCTCGCGCCCGGCAGCCTGGACAAGGACGGCTCTATCCTGTCCAGCCCCCGGGCCA
>JAQTNG010000210.1 GCA_028714015.1 Elusimicrobiota bacterium
TCGCCTCGGCCTGCGCGAGAGCCGCCTTCCATGCCGCACCCTTGAGCGTCTGCTTCTGGAGTTGCGCCACCACCTCGCGGCGGATGAGCGACTTTGCCACCCGGCGCGCCGGTGCCGAGAGGAGACGCATCCCGGCGAACTCCAAACCCGCCTCTCCAAGCCCCGCAATGGCGCCGCCAACCCTGGCAAGCCCCGGAGGCGCCCCGGCCTCCTGGAGATCTGCGGCGACCTGGCCCGAAGACGAACGCGCCATGGCCTCGGCAAAGCCGGCACCCGCTCCCGCCGTGCCCCCCAGGATCGCGCCGGGGATCGCCCCGACGCCCCCGGCCAGGGAGCCAGCGGTACCTCCCGCAATGGCCCCCTGCAACCCCCGCTTGGCGGCGAGAGGGACGGTAGCGACCATCTGCCCCGCCATCTCGGCCGTTTCCTGCAACGGCGCCTCCCACCACGAGCGTTCCGGCTCGGGCGCCCGCATCGTCTCGATATCCTGGCGCAACTGCGCGTCAGCCTCGGCGTTGAGCGTCTGCCCGCGTTCGCGTTCGTAGAGGGCCATCCCCGCCCGGGTCTGCGCTGCGCCCCGCCGGAACTTCGCCGCAATCCCTTCGAATGCCTGCTCAATGCGGCCGAGCGGCCCAAGGTCATCCTGGGCAACCGGCGCCGTGTCGGGGTCCGCCACCAGCGAGGCGGCCCGCGGCTTGTCCCGCACGATCGCGTCCCAATCGTAGCGGCGCGCCTTGGCATTTCCCTCAACCTCTAGCAGGTTGCGTGCGGCGACGTCCACCGGGAGCCCTGCGGCATCGGCGGCCCGTACAGCCCGGGCGTGAGCCTCGGGAGAGGAGAGCCGAGAGGCGAGCGCCCCGGCTCGGGACTTCTCCGCGGCATCCTCCTTGACGATCGCGTCCCAATCGTAGGGCATCAGCGCCTCTCTGGTGTGAGCATCTGGGACGTGTACACAGGAGCTCTCGCCGGCTTCTTTGGCGCCTCCTTCGGCCGCTTGGCCCACACATCCGCGATAGTCTCGGGAGTCGCCCGGCGCCCCGCCCGTTCGAGCGCGTCACGGATCGCAGGAACTTCGGTGGGCGGCACGTCTTCCACTGTCTGGTTCTTGTCGCCGCCCGCCCACCAGAGCGCGAGACGGTCCATCGCCTGCGTCACTTCCTTTTCGCTCGTCGGCTCCCAGCCCCCGAAGCGCCACTCTTCCACAGCGTCCTTGAGCCGGCCGAGCATCTCCCGGCGCTTCGCCGCCGTGGCCTTCGGAGCGAGCCGGTTCGCCAGGTCGGAGACGCCGCGGTTCGTAAGCTGCTCCAGACGCCTGGACAGCTTGAGGGCGTCCGCGTTTTTCTTGGCCTCAGCCCTGGCGGCGCTCGTCTCAGCCTTCGCCTCGGCGCGGTCGGCCTTGGCCTGCGCCCTGTCCTCGCGTGCCTGTTCCCGGTACTCGTCGGCCTCTACCTCGCGCTTCGCCCGGTCCACGAGGTCGAGGAGGTGCTCGTTGTACTGGTCATCGAACTTCGCCCGGTAGTCGGAAAGACGCGGCACCACGTCGCGCAGGAACGCCTTCGGGTCCTCCGTGTACGCCTGTCGGAGATCCCGGTACTCCGACCGCTCCTCCGGCCCCATGATCGGCTGTGACCCTTCCGCGCGATTGCGAACGAACGCCTCCATGCGGGTGGAGTCCTCGGCCGAGAGCTTCGAGTTCATGGCTAGTTTCAGCGCGTCGGCGGTCTTCCCCTCTTCGGCCAGCGCAACGACCTGTTCCTTGATGCCCCGCACCCTGTCGTCCTCGGCCCGATCGCGAAGGGTCCTCGCCTCGTCGAGCCGCGCCTTTACGCCAGACTCCAGCTTCTCCCTCACCTTCGGGTCGGGGTAGGCGCGGGCCTGCGCGAGAGCCTCGGCAGGGTCGTCGCCCCACAGGGTCAGAATGGAGTCCTCGGCCTCTTGGGATCGCTGGAGCACGTCAGCGTCCAGCTTGTCCTTGAGCCAGGACTCCATGCGGTTGACGAGCGCCTCATGCCGGCGCGGATCCATGCCGAGAGGCGGCGACTTTTTGAAGGCGTCCAACGCAGCCTTCGGGTCCTCTGCCTCTTCGATCTCGCCAAAGTAGCCCTCTTCGGCCGTGTCCCGAAAGGTCTTCTCCTTCATCGTTTCGGCCCAGGCCGCCGGCAGCAAGCCGGACTTCTGCCCCACCTCCAGGTCATTCAGGATCGAGCCCACGAGCTCGGAGGCGCGGAACACGTCGGCCGATCGCTCCGCCTGCGAGGCGTCGGCCAGCCGGCGCGCCAATGCACTCTTGAGCGCCTCCCCCTGGTCGGCTCGCCCTTTGGCCGCCACGGCGTTGAGGATGCCCCGGTGCTCGCCCGCGAAGATCCCCTCTGCGCGCTGCTTCACGATCTCGGCGGTCTGCGCGTCGAGGCCCTTGAGGCTCCCCTGGATGGCCGCTTGCGCCTTCGACTGGTAGGCGTCGGGGTCCAGGGGGTGCTCGTTTGCGAGCCTCGTCGCCGTGTCGGCCCAATCGTTCTCGAGCCCCGCAACGTAGGCCGCCCGTGCCGCTCGGTTGGCGAGCTGCTCGGCCTCTGTGTCTCCGGCGTAGACGACCGGCGCCCGGCCCTGCTCTGCGGCGGCCCCACCCTCCAAAAGTCCCGCTTCTCCAGCCCGACGCACGGCCAAGTCCTTGGCTCGCGTGGACTCGTTCGCGGCGAAGCTGTCCAGCACGTTCAGGAGCGTGCCGGCATCAACCGGGCGAAGAGGCACGGCGCCGCCCGGGACTCTGGACGCCTGGAACTCGGGGACTCGTAGCGGGCTCATCTGGGCTTCTGTCTCCGTTCGTGGCCGTCCCAGCCGTCCGGACCCTTGCCGTGCAGGGCGGCGCACCGCACGTCACGCTGGCGGTTCTCGTGCTCTAGCCGGTCGATCTTGTCGAAGATCCGCAGTACCGTCTCATCGAACTTGGTACCAAACGCCTCCACCTTCGCCCCCAGCTCGCGCAGCGCCGCCGCGACCTGGTTTTCCTTGTCCTTCTCGCGCGTGCGCCACAGAAGCGCAAAGGCGCCCCCGAGGAGTGTCAGCGCACCCACAAGCCAGCCCGCAATCGTGCTCGAGTGCTCGGCCATGTCGGGCGGCAGCGGGGTACTCATGCCATCACCCGAGACAGCCACCCGGCGAGGAACTGAGCTTGGCCCGGGGCCGCGGAGATGCGCAGGTAGAACGCCCCCGCCAAGACCCGCACCGCGGCGAGCAGTGCTACCGGGTGCCGGTACTCGTTTACCGACGCGATCGTCGCCGGCCCAAGCTTTCCGTCTGCGTCGATCTCGGCGCCAAGCACTCGACAGGCATCCTGCATGATTCGATGGGCGCGGTCGGGCCCCATGTTGACGCTCATGTCCAATAGCTTGGTCGCGAGCGGCCCGTACTCCACGCGCCCGTACCCGTAGCGGTCCCACCAGTCGCGCCGGTAGATTTCCGCCGCGGCGTCTTGCGTCAGGTGCTCGATGTCCATCGACGGATAGGTGCGCTGGGTGATCCCGTACTTCGTGCGCCCGCCTCGGTCGTTCGGGTTGTCGACGTAGCCGCCCTCCATCTGGAGGAGGTGGCACACAGCGTCGCGGAACGTGTCGCTCATCGCACGCCTCCCGTGGGTCGGCCTAGTGACCCTTCGCGCTTCTTCACCGCGTAGTCTTCCCAGGTCGCGAGCGTGCGGCCAAGCCCGTTCAGCATCGCCCCGGTGCCCTCGTTTTTCGCGTTCTGGATCGAGGCGTCCGTTTGGAAGCGGTCTAGGGACGACTCGCGCCCCGCGGCCTTGTAGGCTTCGGTCTGCAGCGTCAGCGACGTGCCTAGGTCCGGGTCTCGGCCCTGTCCGATGAGGGCAACTCGCTGCGCCGCAAGGGTCTTGCGCAGTTCGTCCCGCCGCTCCTTCGCGCGCAGGCCGGCGAGCTCCTCCTCGCGCTTCGCGTTGACCTTGGAGGTGTTGACCGTGTGGATCGTCTGCGCGACGGTGGCGGCAGTCGAAACCGCCGTGGCGACCATCGCGAGGGCTCCGGCTGCTGCAGCCATCAGGCGCCCCCCTCGTACTCCATCGACGTGAGCGCCTGGTGGAGCAACCCCCCAGCAAGATCGACGAGCCCCTCATCTTGATGGAGATGCTCCTTCGAGCTTGGGTAGAAGGCTGCCGCGTAGTACAGAATCCAGTGCATCAACTCGTGGCAGAAGGTATGTCCGATCTGGTCCTGTGTGCGTGGAGTCCCGTCGCCATTCGGTTGAATCCGAATCTGATTCTTCCGGTAGACCGCTGACCCGTTCCAGTCGTTCTTGTGGTTCAGTTCCACGTCCCAAACCACCTCGATGGTCTGCCCGAGAATCTGAAACCGCTTGGGGATGCGAAGGTCCGCCATCAGAAAGACACCTCCGTCGTAAGGGAAAGCACCGTGGCCGGCAACGGCTCGGGGGCCGTAAGCGGCACCGTGGGCTGGCGCGAGTAGCCGAGAAGGGTCCTTGTGATGACCCCCGTGAAGGGCTCGACCGAACCGATATCGGCCGCCTGCCGAAGCACCAGGGGCTTGCCGCGGACGTACAAGCTGCTGGTCTCGGAGAGTTGCAACGTGACCTTGGAGATGCGGCGTTTTTCCATCGCAACGGAGCCGGTTTGCGTGTCGAAGACCGGGCTCATGGGTTCGAGGGTCGGCACCGGCAGCGCCACCCCCGCCTTGAGGATGAGCCCCTCGCGCTCTGTCGTGATCGTGCCATCTGCGGCAACCACGACGTCCGGGTGTACCGAGCCGTCGAGCGTCACCTGGACCGTTCGCCCCGCGAGGTGGTCGAACCCGGTCCACGTCGTCGTCAGGGGGGCCGTCTTCTTGAGGCCGAAATCGACGCACAGGGTCGGGTCCCATCGCACGAGGAACCGCGAGGAAGACCCCCCCGACGCCTCGAAAACTCCCGCCTCAAAGACGCCCTCGGCGAAGACGCCGGGGCCGTACTGGTAGGCCACGACGAGGTACACCTCGCCTCCCACCGCGGCCACGCTTTCCACCTCGCCCTGAAACGTTCTGCGGCTCCACGCCTGGAACTCCTGGTCTCGCAGCACGGAGAGGATGCCGAGCACGCCATCCGTGTTGACCGCAAAGACCCGGTGAGGCTCTTCGGGGGAGCCCGAGCGCTTCGCCGCCAACTGCCGCACTCCGGTCACGCACCGCGGAGCGAGAAGCGCGAGCGGGGTCGTGCCGTAGGCCTGTTCTACGTCGGTCCAGCCGAGGGCCTGGAGTTGCTTTCCCCCGCGGGCAACGTGAATGACGGCGCCGTCGATGGAGACGGGCGCGATGCGCGCCGAGCCGATGGAGGTCTGAGGCTTAATGTCCACCGAGTCCGGCGTGAGCGGGCCATCCTGTACCACGGCCCACTCCTGGGAGGTCGTGCCGCTCACGAACCGGCGCGCCCCGAACACCCACTGAACGGCCTCGAACTGATTCGACAGGCGAACGTCCGTGATCGACTCATCGGCAACGCCGGTGCCGGCGTCGAAATCGAAGTAAGCGGCTGCCTTGCTGAACCACCGATAGGAGGGGTACGACTTGGATCCGCCGAAGCAGAGCCGGTTTTCGGCGAACGTGACCGTTCTCGGCCAGCCGCGCGCCACGCTCCACACGTCGGCCCCGCCGTCCTGGGGGATGTTTGTCAGATACACCGCGTTCGCCGTGTCGCTCAGGTCCTCGATCGCGAACACGTCGCTCGGCCCCCGGTAGATCCGGCGCGGCGCGTGGTCCTCGTGGGTGACAATCACCGTGTCGAGCGTCTGCGTGTAGTCGAACTCCCAGAGATCGGCGGCCGTCCACGGAGTCGTGAGGCTCTGGTGGAGCGCGTCATCCTTGTAGATGTCCACCACGCCGTCTCGGAACGCGAGCACGAACCATTCATCCACCGAGAACTCGAACGCTTCGAGCCGCGTAGCGCCCCACAGGAGCGCCACGAACTCAGTGCCCGGCGCCCGAGTCGCCCCTCCCTGTGTGAGCGGGAGCCAGTTCAGCATCGTCAGGCAGGCGTTGCGGTAGCGCTCCAGGTCGGTGCGCCCCGAGAGCGTCGGGTCGAGCTCCCCGCTCGCGAAGTTCGTTTGACGGACGGACGCCCGCGCCATCAGCCGCGCCGCGCCGTGAGCATCGAGAACTCGGAGTCACGCCCCAGCCGCATGGTTCCGGCGCTCTGGAGGTCTGCACGGCGGGCCTGGCTCCACGCCTCCTCTGCGGCCTTGCTCCAGTAGTCCGCGAGGGTCGTTGAAGCGGTCAGCGGTACCGCCAGTTCGGCGGCCAGCGACCGCGAGAGTGCGCGCGCGACAGGCGGCGGTAGGGACCCCTCGTCCACGCGCCGAATGTAGCCCAAGAACACGGGCGTTTCCTCGTCGATCGCGTCGAGAATTACGAGGTTTCGGCCGTCGATCCGGAATGCGTACTTCTCCGAGGACTCCCCGAAGACCTTCGTGACCGCCAAAAAGTCCCCCGGGAGCGCGTACTGCTGCTGCCCTTCGGCGGTGAGGTCCACAAGAAGCGCGAGTTGCGAGGACTCCACGCGGGCGAAGCTCCAACGGTACTCAGCGAGCGCCGCCTCGTAGGTCATCGCGTAGACGTCGCGAGCCGACTGCGCCTCCGCGGTGTCGTCGCTGTCGAGGTCCACGATCCGTTCCTCGGTGCCAAGCAGCGCAAGGGCGGCGTTCACGATCTCGGTTTTCGTCATCACCCCCTCTTCACGTAGTCGATGAGGAAGTACGCCCCGGTCCCCGTGACGGTCGCCCAGATGCCTGTCTGACAGCGGAGCATCACGGAGGTATCGCCGAAGGGCCCCTTGCCGTCCGAGCCTTTTGCGTGGACCTCACGCAGGAGCTTCCCCGTCGCGTCGGTCCCGTCGTACACGGCCAGGGTCGCGTCGTTCGTTCCGTCCGTGTAGAGCAGTACCCCCTTGAGTACGCACTTCCCCGTGTGGACTTGTGCCGTGGCTTCGAGCTTGCCCGAGCCTTCGGCGACGACGTGGACGCCCATCCCCTCGCCGAACGCCTTGG
>JAQTNG010000211.1 GCA_028714015.1 Elusimicrobiota bacterium
CCAAGGCCTCGAAGCATCCCGTCGAGAGCGTCGCGGGCGTGCACATCAATCCCGAGCTCGATGCGTCCAACCTGAAGCTGGGCCGGCGCCACTCCGAGTGCTGGGATTGCCACAATCCCCACCGCGCGAAGACCGGGACCCACGCCACGCCCGGCAACCTGATCGGCAGCGCCCTTCTTGGCGCTTGGGGCGTGGAGCCGACCTACGGCGCGGGCGCGTGGCTTTCCGCCACCTCGTACGTGCGCCAGGTCTTCAACGACACGACGAACTACAAGGAGTATCAGCTCTGCTTCAAGTGCCACTCCTACTACGCCTACGGGATCACCCCGCCGGCGGGCTACACGGACCAGTCCGTGGAGTACAACCCCAACAACCGTTCGGCGCATCCCGTTCGGAACTCGGCCAACGTCCAGACGGGCGCGGTCGCGCCCAAGGCGCTGGCGGCGGCGCAGATGACGTCGCCGTGGAACGCGAGCGCCAACATGGGAAATCAGACGATGACCTGCTCGGACTGCCACGCCTCGGACGTGCCGAGCGATCCGAAGGGGCCCCACGGCTCCGCCTCGCAGTACCTGCTCAAGGGGCCGAAGCGGTATTGGCCCCAGAACGCCGCGGGCGCGCTCTGGAGCCTGAACGACGTCGCGAACAACCGGAACTCGTGGTCCACGAACCTGTTCTGCGTGAACTGCCACCCGCTCTACACGAACGGGACGTGGACCAACAACGTCCACGGCAGGAGCAATCACCAGCGCAGCAACATCTACTGCGTCACCTGCCATGTCGTCGTGCCTCACGGCGCCAAACGCTCGCGCCTGATCGGCTACAAATCCGAGGCGACCCCTTACAACTACGGCGGCGCGGGGACCTACGACAAGCTCGTCATCGAAGGCTTCCGAAAGGCCTCGAGCCCAAACGGCTACAGCGACACCAACTGCAATTCACGCGCAACGGGCTGCCACACCGGCTCGGGGACCTTCGATCCCTAGAAAATCATGCCGAGCTCGCACCGACGCCGGGCCGCCGCGCTGGGACTTCTGCTGACGCTGGCGGCGGTCCCGGCGCGAGCCTTGTCGAGGTCCGCCTCCTTGCTCTGGCGCTACGACGACATCACGGCGCGGGACCCCTCGGGATCCCGCCGCCGCACCTCCTGGTACCAGGGCTACAATCTGGATCTGGGCGGCGTGTTCCTCCATCCCTTCGTGGGGACCTTCCAGACGGGCGGCAGCTACACCCAGGGCGCCGACATCAACACGGCCGTCAACGAGGACATTCCCAACCAGCGCACGCTCACATACCAGGGCGCGTTCCAGTCCTTCAGCCCCGCGCTCCGGCGCTTCTTCACCCTCGACCCGAACTATTCCGTCCAGCTCACGAAGTACGCCGCCACCTCCGCGACGCCGGAGCACACCTACACGAACAGGAGCTGGGGCTACACCTCGAACCTCAACCTGCCGTACCTGCCCGCGCTCAGCGTCTCCCGGCGATACAACGCGCTCCTGGACCCGGACGGGCCGAGCCCGAGCGACCAGCGCATCAATCTCATGCGGGAGGCCCTCTATTACCGGCTCAAGAGCGTGAGCCTCAATTTCAGCCAGGAACGCACCCGAACCGACGACAGGCGCAGCGCCGTCCTCGTCCCGCTCGAAAAGACCCAGCGCGGCTCCCTCGACTACGGTCGCAACGAGATCAAGAGCCTGGGGCTGCGCTCTCTCTCCGTGCGCACGGACTATCTGCGCATGGCGCGAGGCGAGACGGACATCATAAAAACCGTCACGAACCTTTTCAGCGTGCGCAGCCGCGACTTCCGCGGCGGCGCCTGGACGCACGTCCTCAACTACTGGAACGACGCCCAGCGCGACCTCCTCCAGAGAACCAGCCAGATGTCCCACAACGCCCAGTGGACCGGCAACCGCCCCGTCCGGCGCGGATCGATCACGAACGCGCTGTCGGGAAACGCGACCACGGGCCGCGGCGGCTCCAGCCGCAGCGGCAGCATCGCCCCGGGCGTCAACCTCGGCTTTTACGATGGCCGGCTGCTGACCGCCGCGAACGGCCAGGCGGGTCTCAGCCGGTCCGCGACGAGCGGCACGACCTTCAGCGACGCCTTGGGCGCCCGGGTGGACGTCAAGCCCCGCCGGGCCCTCAATCTTTTTATCGAAGCCCGGACCAGCGGCGTCGAAGCGATCAGCTCCGGAGGGACCGGCGGCCAGCGCACCCACCACTTCAGCCTGGGGGGAGACCGGCGGTTTTCACAAGGCGAGACGACCTTGCGCTACGACCGGACCGATCAGCGCGAATTCTCCTCGGGCAACAGGTCCGTCAGCGATCAGGTGAACCTCAACGGCTCCGTCACCCCGGTCGAACGCCTCACCGCCACGGCGGGCGTCAACTACACGACCACCAAGAGCGACCCCGGCTCACGGTCGGAATCGAAGAACGCACGGGCGGGGCTCGACTACTCCTTCCGCTGGGGCCTGCGCCTCTACGCGGATGGAAGCTTCTCCACGCGCGACCAATACACCGCCAACTGCGGCGCCGGCTACGCGCTGGGCAAGACCTCTCTCGGCCTCAAGTTCACCCAAACGAAGTACTCGTCCGATTCGTCCTATTCGTACCTGAGCGTCTCCCTCTCCCGCTCGCTATGAGAGGAGACGCCCCGATTGCTATGATGTCGTGACATTCCCCGGAGGATACAATGAAACTGCTCCTGACGCTCGCCGTCGCCGCGCTCGCCCTCTCTCTCAACGCCTCGGCCGGCGACCTGACGGGAACCGTCGTCGAAAGCATGGACTCCGGCGGCTACACCTATCTCCTCATCAAGACCCCCGCCGGCGAAAAGAAGTGGGCCGCGGTCACCAAGGCGAACGTCAAGAAGGGCGACAAGGCGACCGTCACCAATTCGATGGACATGAAGAACTTCGAGAGCCCGACCTTGAAGCGCAAGTTCGACGTCATCTCGTTCGGGATGCTGGGCGGCGGCGCGGCGCCGGCCGCCGACGCGCACGCCGGAGCGGCGAAGGGCGAAGCCAAGGCCGGCATGCCGGCTCACGGCGGACGCGCGGAAGTCTCCGGGCCCATCAAGGTCGCCAAGGCCGCCGGCCCCGACGGCCGCACGATCGGAGAGGTCTACGCGCAGAAGGCCGCGCTCAAGGGCAAGGACGTCGTCGTAAGCGGCAAGGTCGTCAAGTACAACTCGGGCATCCTCGAGCGCAACTGGGCCCACCTGCGCGACGGCTCGGGCAAGGCGAAGGACGGCAGCGACGACATCACGGTCATCCTCAAGGACGAGGCCGAGCTCGGCCAGGTCATCACGGTCCGCGGCAAGGTCGTGCTCGACAAGGACCTCGGCGGCATGTACAAGTTCCCCGTGGCCCTCGAGGACGCGACGCTCGTCAAGTAAAAGAGTCCCGGCGACGGCTAAGGCGCCCTACTCCATCAGCAGATGTTCGGCTGAGGAGGGCGCCTTTCCTTTTCGCAAGAGGAAGACGAGCGGCGCGCAGACGAGGCAAACGAGGGCCAGCAGCCGGAAGCAGTCCATGTACGACAGCAAAACGGCCTGCCGGACCATGGACTGGTACGCCAGCGCCTGAGCCAGCCCCTGCGGCGCGCCGTGCAGGGCCGCGCCCAGCTTGCCGATGAAGGAAACGTAGGCGGGATCGTAGGGCGTCAAATGGGCGACCAAAGTCGCCTGGTGCGTCTGCGCCGAGCGGACCTGGAAGGCGACCATCAGGGAGATGCCGACGCCGGCGCCGAGATTGCGCAGCAGCGCGTAGATGCCGGTCGCCTGCGAGATTTCCCGCTGATCGAGCGTCGCGACCGAGAGCGTCGTCATCGGCACGAAGATGAAGGCGACCGCGAAGCCGTTGAGCACCAGCGGCCACGCGATGCTGGCCGACGTGATGTCGAGATTCAGGCTGCTCAGAAGCCAGCAGGTCGCCGTGATGCCGAGGAAGCCCCCGAGCATCATGTACCTTCCGTCGACGCGCTTGAGCACGTGCCCGACGATCAGCATCGCCAGGAACGAGCCCACGCCGCGCGGCGTCATCGCCAGGCCCGCGCGCAGGGCCGGGTAGTGCAGCAGCTGCTGCATGAACAAAGGCAGGATGGCCGTCGTGCCGTACAGCACGGCGCCGAGGATCGCGACGAGAAAGGTGGCCGACGCGAAGTTCCGGTTCGCGAGCAGGCGCAGGTTGACCAGGGGATGCTTGTGCGACAGCTCCCAGAACACGAACGCCGTCAGCGCGGCCACGGAGCCGGCGGCGGCCCAGCAGATCCACGTCGAGCCGAACCAGTCGGCTTCCTGGCCCTTGTCGAGGACCAGCTGCAGCAGGGCGATGCCGATGGCCATGAGCCCGAAGCCGATGCGGTCCAAGGCCGTCCTCGATATCTTGAGATAAGGCGGGTCCTCGAGAAACGCGTTCTGCATCGCGACCGCCGCCATTCCGATCGGGATGTTGATGTAGAAGATCCAGCGCCAGGAGAAGTTGTCGGTGATCCAGCCGCCGAGCGTCGGGCCGATGATGGGCGCGACGACGACGCCCATGCCGTACGCCGCCATCGCGACGCCGCGCTCCTCCGGCGGGAAGCTTTCGAGCAGGACCGCCTGCGCGATCGGCTGGAGCCCGCCGCCGCCGAGGCCCTGCAGGATGCGCGCCAGGATCAGCTGGGGCAGGGTCTGCGCGACGCCGCACAGCATCGACGCGACGGTGAACAGGATGACCGAGAACGTGAGGTAATTCTTGCGGCCGAAGCGGCGCGTGAGCCAGCCCGTCATGGGCAGCACGATCGCGTTGGCGACGAGGTAGCTCGTCAGCACCCACGTCGACTCGTCCACGCTCGCCGACAGGCTGCCGGCGATGTGGGGCAGGGCCACGTTGGCGATCGACGTATCGAGGATCTCCATGAAGGTGGCGAGCAGAACGGCGATCGTCACGAGCCACGGGTTGTGGCTCGGCTTCCAGGGAACTTCAGTCCTCCCCGGCGCGCTCACGGCTTATCTCAGGTCGACGTCGGCCTCGACCGACATTCCGGGAGCCAGCAGGCGGCCGTCGCCCGGCTTCTCGTCGAAGACGAGCTTGACCGGCACGCGTTGGACGACCTTGACGAAATTCCCGGTCGCGTTCTCGGCGGGCAGGAGGCTGAAGCGGGCTCCGGTGCCCGCCTGTATGCTGTCGACGTGCGCGCGAAGGCGCATGTCCGGATAGGCCGCGACGAGGACCGTCGCGGGCTGCCCCGGCCGCATGCGGGTGAGCTGCGTCTCCTTGAAGTTCGCGACGACCCACACGGCCTCGGGCACGAGCGCCAGCACCGCTTGGCCCACGGAGACATAAGCGCCCGCCTCGACGGCCTTGCGGGTGACCCGCCCCCCCTCGGGGGCGACGATCTTCGCGTAGGAAAGATCGAGCTCCGCCTGGCGCAGCGCCGCCTCGGACTGGGAAACGCCGGCCTTCGCCGCGTCGGCCGCGGCCTGCGAGTGCTCGACCTCCTGCTTGGAGGCCTCGTCCTTGGCGAACAGAGCCTTCGCGCGGCCGAGGTCCGCCTCGGTCTTCGCCGCCTCGGCGCGGTCCGACGCCGCCTTGCCCCGGGCCGAATCGAGCCGCGTCTGGATGTCGCGGGCGTCGATCTCGGCGAGGACGTCGCCGGCCTTCACGACCTGGTTGTCGTCGACGAGCACGCGCGCGACGTGGCCGGAGATCTTTGCGCTCACCGGAATGACGTGCGCCTCGATGAACGCGTCGTCCGTCGACGCCGACGGCGGGCGCGTCGCGGCGAACGCGGCCAGCGCCAGGAGCGCAGCCGTCCCCGCGGACGCGTATTTTATTTTTCCATGTTTCATCAATACCCCGTGATCAAAGCGAGAAATCCGACGCGCGGCCCAAGGAGGCCGCCAAATTGACGCGCGACGAGTGATAACGCGCCAGGGCCGACACCTGGGCGCTTCGCGCCCGCGCGAGCTCGGCCTGCGCCTCCACGACGTCGAGCGACGCCCCGACGCCCGCGCCGTAGCGGTCCTGGGCCATCGCCAGCTCGCGCTCGGCCAGGCTCAGGGAGAGCGCGGACGCGCGTTCCTCTTCCCGGGATTCCGAGAGCCGCTCGACGGCCACCCGCACGTCGAGCTCCACCTGCTGGCGCACGTCGGCGAGGATCGCCGCCGCCTGGCGGCGCCGAGACTCGGCCTCGTCCTGACGCCCCTTCAAGAGGCCGCCGCTGAACACCGGCAAAGCGAGAGCCGCGCCGACCGAGCCGACGCCCTTCGAGTCGGAGGGCATCGTGCCGCTGCGCGCGTAGTCGCCGGTCAGCGCGACCGACGGCGCCCGGTCGCCGCGCGCGGCCGAGACCGCGTATTCCTCCGAGCGCACGCGCTCCTGCGCGGCCGAAATCTCGGCGCGGGCGGAGAACGCCGCCGCGAGCGCCTCCTCCAGGATCGGCCCGCTCGACGACGCGGCCGTGAAATCGTCGGTCAGCGTCAGCTCGCGGCCGAGGGGCCAGCCCGCGATGCGCTTGAGCATCAGCTGCGCCTCGCGCTCGGCGACCTGGGCGCGAAGCACGGCCGCGCCGGCGTCGGCGGCGCGCGCCTGGGCGCGGACGACGTCCACGCCGGTCGCCGCGCCCTGCTCCTTGCGGTCCTTTGCCAGCTTGAACAGGCCGTCCGCGACCTCCCGGTCGGCGCGAGCGGCGGAGACCGCGCGCGCGGCGCGCACGGCCTCCAAATAAGCGAGCGCCGCGGCGGAAGCGACCTGCTCGCGCGCGGACCGCTCCTCGGCGGCGGCGACCCGGGCCGCGGCCTCGCCCGATTGCGCGCGGCGCCAGGCGCCCCAATCGAACACTTTTTGGGTCAAACGGACGCGGGCGTCGAAGGTATTGAACGGCCCGAGCATCGCGGGGAAGCCGGCGGAGTTGAAGCCTTGCGCGGCCAGGTTTTCCTTGAATGTTCGGGTCTCGGACAAAGTCGCGGTCAG
>JAQTNG010000212.1 GCA_028714015.1 Elusimicrobiota bacterium
GGGAGACAACATCGACATCGAGTGCGAGCTGATCGCGCCGATCGCGATGGAGAAGGGCCTGCGCTTCGCCGTTCGCGAAGGCGGCCACACGGTCGGCGCCGGCGTCGTCGCCGACATCATCGCGTAAGGGATCTATCATGGGCGATCGAGTCATAGTCATCCTGGGCTGCACCGTTTGCAAAAACAAGAACTACCACTTCCAGCGCGGCAAGAAGAAGGAATTCAAGCTGGAGATGAAGAAGTTCTGCCGCGCCTGCGGAAAGCAGGTCGCGCACAAGGAAGTGAAGTAGCACCTACAACGAAGCGATCTGCGGGGGTGTCCGTTAATTGGCTAAACGAGCGGTCTCCAAAACCGCCCCTCCAGGTTCGAGTCCTGGCGCCCCCGCCAGATCGCACGTTTTGACGTTTTAGTTCAGAGAGAACATGAATCAAGCGACGCAGTTCCTGAAAGAAGCCGTCTCCGAGCTCAAGCAGTCCACCTGGCTGACCCGTCAGCAGGCCATCGACTCCACGAAGGCGATCGTCATCCTCGTGGCGCTGATGTCCCTGTACGTCTCCGGCGTCGACTATGTGCTGTCGGTGATCATCAGGGCCGTCCTGGGGCGATAACATGACCGAAATCACCACTCCGACGGGCCGCCGCGGCTGGTTCGTGGTTCACACGCAGTCCGGCTACGAGGACCGCGTCCACAAGCTGCTCCTCCAGAAGATCGAGACCGAAAAGATGCAGGACCGCGTGTTCAGCGTCCTGATCCCGACCGAGGACGTCGTCGAGGTCAAGAAGAACAAGAAGAAGATCTCCAAGCGGAAGTTCTTCCCGGGCTACGTCCTCATGGACATGATCATCGACGAGATCACCTACTGGATGATCAAGGGAGTCCCCGGCGTGACCGGCTTCCTGGGCGACGCCAACCCGACCCCGCTTCCCGAGGAAGAGATCCAGGCCATCCTCGACCTCACCAACACCGCCGCCGCGGGCAAGCCCCGGCCGGCCGTCCAGTTCGAGAAGGGCGAGAACATCCGCATCGTCGACGGCCCCTTCCGCCACTTCATCGGCGTCGTCGAGGAAGTCTCCGAGGCCAAGGCCAAGATCAAGGCCATGGTCACCATATTCGGCCGCCCGACCCCCGTCGAGCTCGACTTCCTGCAGGTGGAGAAGATCTGAGCGTGATCGAGGCCGAGGTCATGCCGCACGGCGAACGCGCCCGGGATTTCGAGGGCGTGAAGGTCCGCGTGGCGCACGTGCGCTCGCTGGGCATCGTCGGGGCGTTCCTGGCCCTGATGACGATGCTGGCGGCCGTCGGCTTCGGATTCGTGATGCTGTTCGGCAAGGCGCTGCTCGCCGCGGCGCTCGTCAAGTTCCTGTGGCCGGCGGTGTTCAGCCCGGAGTTCACGCTCGTCGTTTTCGGGACGCAGTCGGTGCCGTTCTGGAAGATTTTTCTCCTTATGATCCTCGGAAGCGTGGTCGCCAAGATGCTGCGGCCCGCGGCCTGGGGCCGCTAGGATAATTTAAGACGCACGAAGAGAGGAAGTAAAGTCATGGCGAAGAAAGTCAAAACGCAAATCAAGCTGCAGATTCCCGCCGGAGCGGCCAACCCCGCCCCGCCCGTCGGCCCCGCGCTCGGACAGCACGGCGTCAACATCATGGACTTCTGCAAACAGTTCAACGAGAAGACCCGCACCTCTGAGCCCGGCATGCTGATCCCCGTGGTCATCACCGTGTTCGAGGACCGCTCCTTCGCGTTCATCACCAAGATGCCCCCCGTCTCGTCCCTTCTGAAGAAGGCGGCGGGCCTGGCCAAGGGCTCGGGCGAGCCGAACCGCAACAAGGTGGGAAAGATCACGATGAAGCAGGCCGAGGACGTCGCGAAGGCGAAGCTCCCGGACCTCAACACGAAGGACCTCGCCGCCGCGACCCAGATGGTCATGGGCACCGCGCGCTCGATGGGCATCGAGATCACGAAGTAAGATAGTCGACCGAGCTCCAACAGGGGCGCTACAGGTCAGGAGACAAAACAGATGGGCAAGAGATACGACGCGCTGGTGAAGGATCTGGACCTCATGAAGCTCAACCCGCTCGCCGGGGCCGTGGAGCTCGTGAAGAAGCTCGCGAACGCCAAGTTCGACGAGACCGTCGAGCTGCACGTTCGCCTCGGCGTGGACCCCAAGCAGGCGGACCAGCAGGTCCGCGGCACCGTCGGCCTGCCTTTCGGCCTCGGCAAGTCCAAGAAGATCGCGGTCGTCGTCCGCGGCGAGAAGCAGAAGGACGCGAAGGCCGCCGGCGCGGACATCGTCGGTGCCGAGGACTTGATCGAACAGATCTCAAAAGGCTTTACAGACTTCGACATCCTCGTCGCCACCCCCGACATGATGAAGGACTTGTCGAAATTGGGCAAGGTCCTGGGTCCTAAAGGCCTCATGCCCAACCCCAAGTCCGGCACCGTCACGATGGACATCCCCAAGACCGTCAAGGAGCTGAAGGCCGGCCGCGTCGAGTACAAGGTCGACGACTACGGCATCATCCACGTTCCCGTCGGAAAGGCGTCCTTCCCGGCCGCCAACCTCGTCGGCAACGCCAAGACCGTGCTCGACGCCATCCTCAAGGCGAAGCCGGCCGCGTCGAAGGGCATCTACTTCATCAGCGTGACCATGGCCTCCACGATGGGCCCCGGCATCAAGCTCGAAGTCAGCGACAAGGCCGCCGTTTAACCTCCGTCGTCCGGCAAAACGAAGGCCCCCGCTCGCGCGGGGGCCTTCTTCATTTTCCGGCGCCGAAAGCGCTACGGCTCGCTGACCGCGACCAAGGTCGAGTCCACGTCGCGCGCGCGGGTCACGACCACATAGCTCGTCTTGTCGGCCTTGAAGCGGAAGCTTTTCACGTCGTAAAGCGCCGACATGTCGCGCAGGAAGCCGCGGGGATCCACGGACGCCTCGGCCAAGGCGAACAGGCTGCCCGCGTAGCGGCCGTTGCGCAGGTGATAGGACGCCTGCAAGGTCTTGACCTCGGCGAGGCCGGCCTTCGCGTGCGCGACCGTCATGAGCTTGAGGTAGCGGGCCTCCCAGATTCCGCTCCAGCCGGTCGCCAGCGCGAAGGCGATGACGAGCGTCCCCGCCGCGAGGCGCACGATGGTCCCGCTCGCGCCGCCGGCCGGGCGGTCGCCGAGAACCTCGCTGCCCGCGGCCAGGTCGTGCCAGGCCCGGCCCTTCGGGTCGATGAGGGCCCAGAAGAAGCCGAGAGTGAAGATCGAGCTCGCCAGATACGAGAGCGACCGCGTGACGGCCCGCCCGAAGTCGAGAGGCTCGCCTTCCGCGTCGGCCACCCGCAGGCCGAACAGGCGCTTGCCGATCGTGACGCGCCCGTCGCAGGAGAAGAACGCCTGATAGACGATGAAGAGCGCCGCGAGGAACGCGATGACGACCGTCCCCTTCTCGTTGAGCAGGACCGGAAGGCCGGGGTCGAGGAACTTCAGGATCACGACCCAGGCCGCGGCGAACAGAGCGTAGTCGGCCGCGAAGGCCAAAGCTCGCTCGGAGAACTCGGCTTTGCGGGCGGAGCGATCATTATGGCTCATGGGAATCTCCTAAGGTTGCTTCTGCGCCGGCTGCAGGTGAATGCCGCCCTTGCTCGTCGAGATGTACTCGGTCAAACCCGCCTGGACGCCGCACGCCTTGGCGACGTTGTCGGGGTTCTCCGGATTCTGATAGGACGCCTTGTCGCTGCCGGGCTTGAAGCCGAGCTTCTCCGCGCAATCGGTGACGGCCTTCATGAAGTCCGCCTTGCGCGCCTCGTCCGGGGGCCAGTTCTGGCTGAACCACAGCGTCGTGAGCGCGGTCAGCCGCGGGCTCATGCCGCTGAGCCCGGCGTCCGCGATGAGCTTCTTGACGCGCGGGCCGCCGGCCGGGTTCGTGTAATCCTTCCTCAAGGTTTCCACCGAAGCGGAAACGGCCACGCCGAAGCTCGCCGCCAGGTCGGCGTCCGCCTTGTCGCGCAGCGCCTTCGGGTTGCGCGGCCCGGACTCGGCCTCCGCCAGCGTCTTCGCCGCGGCCGTCGCGTCGCCCTCGATCTTTTCCTTGTCCGCCTTGCACCAAGCCTCGGCGTCGACGAGCGCGGCGGCCCGGAGGCTCGCCACGACATCCGCGCCGTCGAAGTCGTCGGCGCCCTTCTTCACGGCGGCGGCGGCTTTGCGCTTGTCGCACTCGACGACGGACGCGGCCAGCGCCGCCTCCTTCGTCTTCTCGATCTGATTGCGGTCCCGCACGTTTCCGCCGGCCATGGCGGCGGCGGCGGCGCGCTGGCGCGCGGCGTAAGTCTCATAGTCGTTGCGCGCGAGATCCTTCGGGTTGTCGCATCCGGCGGCGCCGTCCTTGATCGTCTTGATCGCGGGAGGAACCGTCTTCGCGATCTTGCCTTCCTCGGCCGTGAGGTTGGTGTCCAGCGGCTCCCCGACCTTGCTGGCGCCGCCGATCACGGCCAGGGCCGCCTGGGTCGACGCGTCGTTCTTGGCGCCGTCGACGATGAAGCGCGAGATCATGCCGGCGACGTCGTTGCGCGTGCCCGCATTGTTCTCCACGGAGGAGGGAACGACGCTCGTGAGCGCGATCTTCTTTTTTCCCTGGGTGAACACGACGACCTTCCCGTCCGGCGTGGTCTCGACCTTCGCGCTGCGGGCCGCCTCGAGCATCGCCTCGCGGGCCTGAAGCATCGCCTGGGCTTCGGGGCGCTTCGTCCACTCCTCGCCGCGCTCGCGCTTGTTGTTCTCATACAGGGAATCGAGCGCCTGGTACTCGGGCGACTCCGCCAGGCGCTGGACCACGGCCGCCGACAGCGAGCTCGCCGGCTGCTTGCCCGCCTCTCCGGCCGTGCGCGCGGCGACCTCGAGCTGGGTGATCGTCTTGCCTGCGAGGCGCGGCTTCGCCAAAGCCACGATCTGCTCGACCTGGGCGGCGCGGATCGCGATCAGATTGCGCAATCCGAGGTCCACCGGCTCGAGCAGCGAGCCCGCGCGCGGCGCGGCGTCGTCGAGAGCCGGCGTGACGCCCGCGCCGATCAGGGCCGCCAGGGCCGCGCCGAACTTGACGTCATCGAGGGCCGAGGCCTTCTCGACCTTCGGAAGAACGTAGCCTTGCGGCAGGCCGGGCATGAAGTCCTTCACGGCCGGAAGGCCGGCCCCCGCGCGCTTGACGACCGCGGCGTTCGTCGCGCCCAGCCTCCCGAGCTCGGCGTTGAGCGCCAGCACGGCCAGACGGAAGTCCATGACGGCCGCGCCCCCGCCCTTGGCCGCGCCGGTTTCGTCGAGGAGCTTGCGCAAGGTCGGACCGAGCTGCTCGGGCGGCAGGTTCGCCTTCTGCTTCGCGGCTTCGACGGCCGTCACCGTCTTCGGCTTGAGGGCGCCGAACGGTCCGCCGGAGGCTCCCTTCAGGAGCTCGGACAGCGGCTTGGCGGCGTCGGCGGCCGTGACCACGCCGAGCTGGACGCCGGCCTCGATGACGGCGTCCGCCGCCGCCAGGACCTTGAGGGCCGCCGGGTCGAACGCCCTGAAGAAGTCGTCCGCCACGAGCACGAGCGCGGCGTTGGGTCCGGCGTTGCCCGCGTCCCAGAACTTGCCCGCGTCGGCGCTGCGCCAGACGAGCGGGGTCCCCGAGGCCAGATACCGCCAGGTTCCGGCGTCGCAGGTCTTCGCCTCGTTGAATTTGAGGGCGGGGAAGGTCACCCCGTTGGCCGCCTTGGTTCCGATGCGATCGTCGGAGACGGTGCCGCCGACCTTGAAATCATTGACCACCTTCTCGAGGAAGGCGGTGTCGCAGCGGGCGGCCGCCGGGGCCGCGACCGACTTGGACGTGACGACCACGATCTGGGCCGCGGCGGGCAAGGCGGCCAAAAAGACGAGAAGCGGGAGGGACGAGGGGGTTTTCATGGGGCTCTCCAGGGGACGCTTGAAGGATAAGCCCGGACCCTGGTTTTGTCAAGCCCTCGCGAAATTACAATTCGGCGGGCTTTTTACTCTTCGTCGGCGCCGGTTTTGACGCGGGGAGGCCGGCCGGCGGCGAGCCAGGCCAGGTAGGCCTCGAGGAACGGGTCCAGGTCGCCGTCCATGACGTTGGCGATCTGGGAGGTCTGCTGGCCGGTGCGCAGGTCCTTGACCATCTGGTAGGGCATGAACACATAGGAGCGGATCTGGTGGCCCCAGGCGATGTCGCCCATCTCGCCGTAGTGCTTCTCCACGGCCGAGCGCTTCTTGTCGAGTTCGATCTGGTACAGCTTCGCCTTGAGCATGCGCATCGCGTTCATGCGGTTCTGCAGCTGCGAGCGCTCGGTCTGGCAGGCGACGACAAGGCCGGAGGGCGCGTGGCGTATGCGCACCGCGGTCTCGACCTTGTTGACGTTCTGGCCGCCGGCGCCGCCCGAGCGGAAGGTCTCGAGCGTGATGTCCTCGTCCTTGACCTGGATGTCGATCTCGTCCTCGATGTCGGGGACCACGTCGAGCGAGGCGAACGAGGTGTGCCGGCGCTTGGCCGAATCGAAGGGCGATATGCGCACCAGACGGTGCACGCCCATCTCGCCCTTGAGCAGGCCGTAGGCGTTCGGGCCGCGGATGAAGGCGGACAGGCTCTTGAGGCCGGCGCCGTCGCCCTTGGAGAACTCGGTGATGACGACCTCGTAGCCGTTCTTCTCGCACCAGCGCTGGTACATGCGCCACAGCATCTCGGCCCAGTCGCAGGCCTCGAGGCCGCCGGCTCCGGAGTGGACGCTGATGATCGCGTCGTCCTTGTCGAACTCGCCGGAGAGCTTCAGGCGCATGTCCATCGCGCGCAGGAGCTTCTCGGCCTCCTTGATGCCCTTGGAGGCCTCTTTGATCTCCCCCTCGTCCTGTATCTCGGTCGCGAGATCGCAATGCGCCCTCAGGTCGTCGAGGGTGATCTGGGCCTTGTCGTACTCGGCCCAGGTCTT
>JAQTNG010000213.1 GCA_028714015.1 Elusimicrobiota bacterium
CCCGCGGGCGAACCCGAGGCTCCGGCCGGCGGCCCGGCCTACGACCCCGACTTCGACGACTGATTTGTTAGAATGCCCGCATGCGCCGCTCCAAAGGCCTGTTCATCGTCCTCGAAGGCCCCGATAAATCCGGGAAGTCCACGCAGGCGCGCCTGCTCGTCGCGGCGCTCAAGGCCAAGGGGCTCGAGGTCCTGCACACGCGCGAGCCCGGCGGGACCTCGGTCGCCGAGGGCGTGCGGAAGGTCCTGCTCGATCCGGCCCTGACCATCGATCCGCTCGCCGAGCTCTTCCTGTACGAGGCGTCGCGCGCGCAGCACACGAACGAAAAGATCATCCCGGCGCTGAAGGCCGGCGCCGTCGTCGTCTCCGAGCGCTTCACGATGTCGACGGACGCCTATCAAGGCGTCGCGCGCGGCCTCGGCCTGGCGACGACCACGACCCTCAACGAGATCGCGACGAGCGGCCTGAAGGCCGACCTGACCATCCTCCTCGACATACCGGTGGCCGAGTTCGACACGCGCGACCGGGGGCGCGAGCTCGACCGCCTCGAGCGAGAGAACGCCGAATTCCGGCTCAAGGTCCGCAAGGGCTACCTGAAGGCCGCGAAAGCCGATCCCCGCGCGGTCGTGCTGAAGGGCAAGCTTCCGGCCGAGGCCCTGCACGCGAAGATCCTGGCCCTCGTCGAGAAAAAAATATAGTGCGCCTCGACAAGGTCCTCGGCCAGCGCCGCGCCGTCAAAACCCTCGAGGGGCTCCTGACCTCCGAGCGCCTCCCGGCCGCGATGCTGTTCGTCGGGCCCGAGGGCGTGGGCAAGAGCCTGGCCGCGATCGAATTCGCCAAAGCCCTTCTGTGCCGCGAGCGCCCGTTCACGGGCGAAGCCTCCTGCGGCGAGTGCCAAGACTGCCGCGGCGTGGACTCGCGCATCCACCCGGATGCGGTGATCGTCGACGCTTCCTATCAGGCTTCTCTCGAGGAAGAGGACGTCGAGAAGCAGAAGATATGGAAGGTGGACACGATCCGCCACCTGCTCAAGGACCTGAGCTTCAAGTCCATGCTCGACGGCTGGAAGATCGCGGTGATTCCCGACGCCCAGCGCCTCAACGAGGCCGCGGCCAACGCGATGCTCAAGATCCTGGAGGAGCCCCAGCCCAAGACCCTTTGGATCCTCGGCGCCACCCAGCGCGAGCGCCTGCCCCGCACGATCTCCTCGCGCTGCTTCACCGTGCCGTTCGGGCCCCTGCCCGAGCCGGTGCTCGAAAAAATACTCACGGGCCGGGGCATGGCGCCCGCGCAGGCGAAACGCCTCGCCGCGCTGTCCGACGGCTCCGCCGGCCGCGCTCTCGAGCTGGCCGAGGACGACGGCCTGCCGAAGGACGCAGGGCCGCTCGCGGCCGTGACCGCCTCCGACGGCCTGCCCAAGGATCTCGCCGCCGCGCGCGTGAAGGTGGAGCGCGCGCTGTACTCCCTCGCTCAACAGCTGAGACTCCGGCACCTCAATGGAGAAAAGAGCTTTATGCTCGTCGAAGGCCCGCTGCGCGAGCTCTCGCGCCTGCGCGCGGCCCTTCGCGCCAACGCCGATCCGAAGTTGATCCTCACTCTAGCGGCTTTAGAAGCCGAGGCCGCACGGTGACCCCTATGACGAAGCGCTACTACATCACGACTCCGATCTACTACATCAACGCCGCGCCCCACATCGGCCACGCGTACACGACGATCGCCGCCGACGTCCTCGCCCGCCACATCCGCGGCCGCGGGCGCGCCGCTCACCTGCTCACGGGCACCGATGAGCACGGCCAGAAGATCGAGGACGCGGCCAAGGCCGCGGGCAAGCACGTGATGGACTTCTGCGACGCGACTTCGCTGAAGTTCCGCGACCTTTGGAAGCATCTCGACATCCACGTCGATGACTACATTCGCACGACCGAGAAGCGCCACGAGGACAAGGTCCAGGAGCTGTTCGCCCTGCTGATGAAGAACGGCGACATCTACAAGGGCAAGTACGAGGGACTCTACGACGTCGTCAGCGAGTCGTTCGTGAAGGAATCCGACGCGGTGAAGGGCCCCGGCGGCGTCCTGCTCGGCCCGGACTCGGGCAAGCCCCTGCAGAAGCTGTCTGAAGAGACGTATTTCTTCAAGCTGTCGAAGTACGGCCCGCAGCTGCTCGCCCACTACAAGGCGAACCCCGGCTTCCTGGCGCCCGCTCACCGCGCCTCGGAGCTGCACCGCTTCGTCGAGGGCGGCCTCGAGGACATCTCGGTCTCGCGCACCAAGGTCAAGTGGGGCATCCCGGTCCCCGGCGACCCCGACCACACGATCTACGTCTGGTTTGATGCGCTGATCAACTATTGGTCTGCTGCTGCCGGGACCGACCTGTGGCCCGCCGACGTTCATATCGTCGGGAAAGAAATCTTCCGGTTCCACGGCGTGATCTGGCCCGCGATGCTCATGGCCGCCGGCCTGCCGCTGCCGAAGAAGGTCTTCGCGCACGGCTGGTGGACGGTGGACGGCGCGAAGATGTCGAAGTCGGCCGGCAACTTCATCGATCCCCGCGACATCACCGCCGAGTTCGGCGTCGACGCGCTGCGCTACTTCCTCCTGCGCGAGATGCCGTTCGGCAACGACGGCGACTTCTCGAAGGCGTCGCTCACCAAGCGCTACAACGCCGAGCTCGCCAACGACCTCGGAAACCTCGTCTCGCGCGTGGCCGAGATGGTGGACAAGTTCCTCGGCGGCCGGCTGCCGACGAAGCCTCCGCTGGGCGAGGATTTCTACACGACCGCGGTGGCCAAGCGCACGCCCGAGATTTCGGCCAAGATGGAAGAGCTTGATTTCTCCGGCGCGCTCGACGTGATCTGGGAGGTGATCCGCAGCCTCAACGCGCGCGTCAACGAGAAATCCCCGTGGAAGCTCGCCAAGGAGGACCCGAAGCAGTGCGAGCTCGTCCTGTTCGACCTCGTGTGGTCCCTCCGCCTGGTGAGCGGCTGGCTCGACCCGTTCATGCCCCACACCGCGGCCAAGATCCACATGCAGCTCGGCGTGCGCCTTTTCTCCGACGCTCTGACGGCCGAGGACGTGCTCAACGGCAAGACGGATCGCCCCGGCCTGATCCAGAAAGGCCCGATCCTGTTCCCCCGCAAAGTCTGAGCTCATGAAGAAGTTCGTTCTTTGGCTCCCGGTCCTGTTCCTGCTCGCGAGCCTCGACCGGGTCGCGCCCGACCGGACCGTCCCTCCGGCCGAGGCCGTGGTCTCGACCTGGGACGAGGCCGCGCCGACATTCCCCGGGCGCAACGAGGGCCGCTTCGGCCTGCCCGGAGATCCTCTCAACCTCGTGATCGTCGGCCGTCGCGAGGCCGTGCGCGACGCCCTGCGCTCCGCCGGCTGGACCGAGATTCCGACGTCGGCGCGCGGCTCGATCCGGGCCGGCCTGGAGGAATTCCTCGCCGGGCGCCCCGTCGCCTCCTTTCCTCCGATGAACGATTACCGCCTGCGCGGACGCCGCCAGGACATGAACTGGGCCATGCCCGTGCGCTTCCTGCAGGAGCGCCATCACTTCCGGCTGTGGCGCACCGGAACGGTGGACCGCAGCGGCCGGGACTTCTGGTGGGGCTCGGCCAACTACGACCTGCGCGTGCGCTGGCGCGACCTCTCGCACGTCCCCGATCCGGACGCGAACCGCGAGCGGGACTTCATCGTGTCCACGATCATGAACTCGCCCCGCCAGCGCGGCATTCTCATTCTCCCCGCGCCGCAGGTGCCGACGGAGGGCGAGAACGACAAGGGCTATCCGTTCAAGACCGACGGGCGCGTCGCCGTCATCGACCTCCGCTGATTCAGCGGCGGGGGCTCGCACCGGCGCGAGCCGGCCGCGACTGTTTCCAGGAAACAGTGATTATCAGCAGTGAATCGCGCGGCAGGGAAGCCCCGCGATCGCGCTATTTGCCCGTCGAGCCGAAGCCGCCGAGGCCGCGGGCGGTCTCGCCGAGGTCGTCGGAGTCCACGGGCGCGGGGGTCGCGATCGGGATGACCAGGAGCTGGGCGATGCGCTCGCCCTTCTTGAGCGCGTGGGTCAAGGTCGAGATGTTCCACAGCATGACGCCGACTTCGCCGCGGTAGCCCGCGTCGATCACGCCGCCGGCGGTCTTGAGGCCGCGCTTGGCCATCGACGAGCGGTCGCAGACGAGGCCGACATGCCCCGCCGGGATGGCCATCGCCACGCCCGTGTGCACGACCCGCCCCTGCCCGGGAGCCAGCTCCGCGTCCTCGAGCGAGTACAGGTCGAGGCCCGCGTCGTCCGCGTGCGCCCGGGTCGGCAGGGTCGCGGCCGGCTCGAGGCGACGCATGGCGAGTATTCCGTGGGCGGGCTTGGTCATGGTTAGAGGTGCTCTCCGTAGCTGTCTTGGTCGTGATGCGGCGGAACCCAGCCCACCAGGCGTCCTGCCGCGCGCGCGATCCAGGACACGGGGCCGAGCAAGGCGTAGAAGGAGAAGACGAAGAACAGCACCATGAGCGGGTAATAGAAGAGCAGCAGGCCGAGGCCGACCAGGACCAGTATCCGCGTCATCGTTTTCGGACGCATCACGCCGGGCTGCTTGAACGCCGGGTAGGGAATCGTCGAGACCATGAGCAGGGCGATGACGACGACCATCAGCGGCGCCAGGCCGTACAGGGCCGGAATCTGGTCCATCAGGAATTTCCAGGTGCCCGCGGGGCGGCCTTCCTCGATGACCTGATAGAGAAGCACGAAGCTCGCCAGAAATCCGGCGCCCGCGGGAATCGCGAGGCCGGTGAAATGCGTCTTCGAGCCCTGGCCCATGTGAGCCATCGCGTTGAAGCGCGCCAGGCGCAGGCCGCCGCACAGCGTGTACAGGAACGCTATCGGATAGCCCCAAACGCCGTAATCCTTCAGGATGAACGCATACATCATGTGCCCCGGCGCCACCCCGAAGGTGAGGAAGTCGGACATCGAGTCGAACTCGACGCCGAACTCGGACTCGCCGTGCACGAGGCGGGCGACGCGCCCGTCGAGCGCGTCGAAGAGCATGCCCGCGATGATCGCGGTCGCCGAGGACACGAACTCACCGCGCACGGAGGAGATCAGGGCGTAGAAGCCGCAGGCCATGTTGCCGAGCGTGAACAGAGACGGGGCGAGGACCTGGCCGCCGCGCTTTAGGGTTTGCTTGTCCATTCCCCGATGGGCGTCAGGCCGCCGGCGACGCGGTCGCCCGCCTTGACAGTGCACCGTGAGCTCGTTGGAAAGTGCACAGCCGCCTGAGAGCCGAAATAGATGATGCCGTACTTCTCGCCGGCGGCGACCACGTCGCCGGGCTTGCGCCAGCACTCGATGCGCCGCGCGATGAGGCCGGCGATCTGCTCGACGACGAGCGGGCCGCGTCCCTCGGGCTCGAGCGTCATGACCACGCGGTAATTCCCGCGCGCCGCGTCCTTCATCGCGGCGGCGAACGAGCCCGGGACCGAAGCGACCTTCGTCACTCGGCCCGCGTACGGTGCGCGCTGGATGTGGACGTCGAACACGGAGAGGAAGATGCGCAGCGTGACCACGTCCCCGGGGCCCTCGCGGCCGACGGACAGCACGACGCCGTCGCCGGGCGCGTAGATGCGGCCGTCGGTCGGCAGGGCGCGCTCGGGATCGCGGAAGAAGTAGAGCGTGAACGCGGCGAAGCCGAAGGCGAGGAAGGAAAGCAGGGTCCCGGGGATCAAGGTCGCGGGACGGCCCATGAGCCACATGCCGGCGGCGCCGGCCGCGACGGCCGGGACCACGAACTGCCACGCCTGGGAGGCTATCTTCATTTCTCGTTCATGGTACCAAACTGTGAAATCATGGGCAGGGCGGGACTTGAACCCGCATGACCTTGCGGCCGGGAGATTTTAAGTCTCCAGCGTCTGCCAGTTTCGCCACCTGCCCGACGAGAAATAATAGCACCTTAGAGGCCGATATCCTCGTTCCAGAGGTCGGGCTTCTCGCGCACGAAGCGCTCCATCAGCGCGATGCAGTCCGGATCCTGGAGCACGGAGATCTTCACGCCCCGCGCGGAGAACAAGTCTTCCGCCCCGAGAAAATTCTTGTTTTCCCCCACGATCACGCGCGGTATGCGGTACAGCAAGGCCGTCCCGGTGCACATGATGCACGGGCTGAGAGACGAGACCAAGGTGAGCTCCGGCCAGTCGCGGCGGCGGCCGGCGTTGCGCAGACAGACGACCTCGGCGTGCGCGGTCGGATCGCCGGTCTGCACGCGCTGGTTGCGGCCGCGCGCGACGATCTCCCCCTTCGCGTCGACGAGCACGGAGCCGATCGGCAGGCCGCCCTCGTCGTAGCCCTTCTTCGCCTCGAGATACGCCTCGCGCACCAGCTCCTGATCGTTCATTCCCCGATCTTACTTTTTCTGGCGGAGAGCGACGATCCGGTCCCGCTCGCTTTTGACGGCCCGCCGCAGGCGGATTCTTTCCTCGCGGCACCGAGCGCGCAGCGCCAGCCTATCCCGCCGCGACTTCTCGTGGATCTCGAGGATGGCCGCGTGCAGCGTCTCCCCCCGGGCCGCCGAGGCCTTCGCCATGCGAAGGTCCGATTTCTCCCGCTCGCGGATGAGCAGAAGCTCCTTATGCTGGTCCGGACCGACCTGCTTGAGCCGGCGCTTGTCCCCCTGGAGGCCCTCGCGCAATTCGAGCCTTTGAGCCCGGTCCGCCGACGCCGGAGCGCCGGCCGTCGCCGCTCCCGCCAGGCACATCATCGCCGCCAGCATCGCCGTTCGTCGCATCATCTCGTTCCCCCTCCTACCAGACGATCGACCCCCCAAAAAAGTTGCATGGCCTGGCGCGCAAGGGCCGCGTCTGTTACCCTAGGAAAGCATGGCCCCCCCCCTGATGATCCCGGCCCTGGCCCTCCCTCTATGCCCCGTCCCC
>JAQTNG010000214.1 GCA_028714015.1 Elusimicrobiota bacterium
AGGCGAGCCGCTTGGCGCGCCCGCCGCTCGGATCCGAGACATTAAAATCATCCGCGTACCGCACCCGGCTCTGCGGCAGCACGCTCTCGGCGACGAAGGCCTCGGGGTCCGCCGCCATGCAGGGAGTAAGGTCGCTCTCTCCGCAGGAGCGCTGCACGAGCAGCGCCTCCCGCGCGCAGCGCACCACGGCCCGGCGCAGGAAGGGCTTGACGAGCGCGAGGTCCACCGCCAGGTCCGGGGCCCGGTCGACGCCGATGCCGTTGAGCATGGTAAATCCGATGCGCACGGGCTCGCGCAAATCGCGCCGGGCGTCCCGGGCCATCTTCCCCAAAAAGCCGGCCCAGGCGGGCAGGAGCCGGTAGTTGAGGGCGTTGATGACGATGCAGATCGAGACGTAGCCTTCGTTCCGGGCCATGACCTTGGCCAAGGCCGCGACGGCCCGCGGGTACTGGCCGCGCGAGCCGGTGAGACGGTCGTAGAGCGGAGCCTGATGCGCGTGGAAGGACACGTCGAAGCCCACGACGCCGAGCTTGACCAGCTTCTCGAGAACGCCCGCCTTCGCCAGATGCACGCCGTTGGTCTGCAGCGTGAACCTCCTGATGCCGCGCCGCCGCGCCGATCCGAGGATCTTGAAGAGGTGCGGATGCGCCAGCGGCTCGCCGCCGGACAAAGTCAGCACCCCAGCGCCGCCCAGCTCCGGAGCCAGGCGGTCGAGCTCGCGCTCGAGGACCCCGACGTCGGCCTTCCAGCCGTCGGCCGGGATGAAGCAGAAGGAGCATTTCTGGTTGCAGGCGTGATTGATGCGCAGGATCTTCTCGACGCCGTCGCCCTGCTCATGACGCTCGGTCCGCGGCCCGTCGCGGCGGAACGGCCTGACGCCGTCGTCCGCGAACGCCTCGGCGTGAGGACGCGGGACGCCGATGCAGTCCTCGCGTTTTTCACAGCCCTCGCAGGCCTTCGGCTTGCTCCGCTCCGAAGCGGCGTCGGCGCTCGGCAGTAGATCCTCGGCCCGCAGATCGGCGCGCCCCTCGTTCCAGATCCGGTCCACGGACACCGTGCGGCCCAAAGTCAGCTCACGCGAGCGGCGCCAATCGGAGCCCAGAGCGCACAGCGGCACGCCGGCGCAGAGCAGCTCCGCCTTCTTGTTTTTGGCGATGACCGCCAGCGCCGGGACGTTCCGCCGCCACCAGGAGTGCGGCACCGCGAGCCCCGCGTAGACATTCTCCGCGCGTCCCATGGGGACGACGTGGGTCAGCTGGCAGGCGCGCGCGCCCTGCTCCAGGGCCAGGCGCAGGATGTCGCGCATGCGGCCGCGGTTGGCCTGCGTGACGACGGTGACGCCGCCCAGGAGCAGCCCCTTCTGCCGCCGTGCCGACGCGAAGGCCCGCATCAGCTTCACGAAGCTTCCGGGCTCGCCGGTGAGGCGATCGTGCAGGACCGCGTCGTGGCCGTGCAGCGAAAGCCACAGGCGGTCGACGCAGGGCAGCACCCGGCTCGCGTACCCGGGGTCGCAGAGCCGGGAGCCGTTGGAGATAAGCTCGGTCTGGTATCCGAGCTTCTTGGCCGCCCGCAGCGCGTCCGGCAGATGCGGATGCAAAGTGGGCTCCCCGGAGCCGCAGAACGACACGGAGTCGACGCCGCGCCGGCGCTGCACGGCCAGCACCCGGACGATCTCGGCGACGGTCACGGGCGCCTTGACGAACTCCTCCATGCGCGAGGACTCCATGCAGAACGAGCACCGCTGCGTGCAGGCGTGGCTGATGAGGAGCTCCATGCGAAGGCTCACGCGCTCGTCTCCTTGAGGCAAAGGCCCTTGGTGAGCTCGTTGGCCGCGCGCGAGAGGAAGGCGAGGGCTCCCTGGAATCCGAGGAACGGCTCGTCGCTCAGGAAATGGGCGTGCTCCGACGGGAAGCCGAACTCGATCCACGGCACGTCGGGATTGATGTATCTCACGCCGAGGCTGTTGCAGACCAGGAGCTCGGCCCCGCCGCCGGTCGCCTCGGCGAACAGGCGCCGCAGCTGGGCCCGGTCGGGCTCGAAAAGCGTCCCCGGCCGGGAATGAAGGTAGCTCCTGCGCTCCGCGCTCAGATGCCCCTCCCCGCCCATGACGATGGTGGAGAGGACGCGCCCGCCGACCTCCTCGATGAGCTCGGTGAAGCCGGCCGCGTAGTGCGGGTCGCCCGCGAAGGCGAAGCGGCGGTTCTCGAACGCGTGCGGAACGCTCCACTCCAGACGCGGCACGACTTCGTCGAGCTCGCTCGCGATGAATGCTCGCGCCTCGGCCTCATGCCCCAGCTCGCGGCCCAGGAGCTCCATGAAGCGGCGCGTCCCTTCGAGGCCGAAGGGAAGCTCGGCCTCGATGAGCCTGGCTCCCAGGCGCTTGGCGAGCATGCGCGCCGCCTTGCGGCCGTACGGCAAGGAGACGATCGTTTCGGCGCGCCGGACCTCGCGCAGATGAGAATAGGGCCGGCCCGACAGCCAGATCGAGGCCGGCTCGACGCCCAGGGCGCGCACCATGCGCTCGAGCTCGACGATGTTCCCCTGGTGGTCGCCCTCGTTGCGGTCCATCAGGTATCCCACCAGCGCGACGGTCCCGGGCTCCGCCTTCGCGCCCTCCAGGTCCATGCCGGAGGCGAGGACCTCGAGCGCGCCGGCGTAGCCGTCCAGCCAGTCTCCGGTGACCGCGGAGCGGCGCGGGATGAGGAACGACGGCTTGCCGCAGCCGTCGAGGGCCTCGCGGAGGATGCGCTCGTAATCGCTGCCGGCGATGGAGCACATCGGCATCGCCCCGGTGAAGATGATGCCGCAGTCGTCCCATTTCGAGATCCGCTTGAGCGCGGAGAAGATCTCCGACTCGAAATTGCCCGCGATGGTGAAGACGTTGACCCCGGTGTACTGGACGCGATGGTCGCTTCCGCAGGACAGGATGGTGGAGAACAGATCGTGCCGGCCGTGGATGTGCTCGGCCTTGGCGAACACGCAGCTGGGCCCGTCGCCGAGGAAGAAGGCGTCGGGGATGGCGTTGAAGGCCACGTACAAGCCGTGAAGGAACGGCAGGTTGAAGCGGACTCCGGGGGCCCTAGACATTGAGCCTCCGGGGCCGGGCCGACAGGTGCTTGGCGTGGCGGCGATAGAAAGGCAGGCGGCACGCGTCCAGAAGACGTTCGAGGCTTCGTCTCGCGCCCTCGAGACCCATCTCGAACTCCCGGCCGGAGAAGCGAGCCTTGCCCGCCCGGCTGATGCGCCAGTCGAAGAAGATGTCCGAGTAAACGGCCGCGAACAGGCCGTCCCGCAGCGACCGCTCGAGTTCGGACGGGGTGCGGAAGACCGTCACCTTCGCGCCCCGCAGGCCTTCGGGAAGCTCCGGCTGCTCGCCGTGACGGTCGAAGTAGAGGATGTCGATGCCGAAGCCCATCTCGCGCGTCGCCGTCGCCAGGGGCGCGCCGTGGCCGTAGCGCAGCTCCAGGAGCCGGGGAAGGCTCGCCTCGGACACCACGAAGGCGAGGCGGTGCCCCGCGGCCTCGCGCCGCAGCTCGTCCCAGGCCGGCTGGAATTTTTTCAGCTTCGCGGCCCAGGCCCGCTCGAATTCGCGCTCCTTGCCCGCCGCCGTCGCGATGCTCCGCAGGCACTCGCGCATGCCCTCGACGCCGTAAGGCGCGCGGGCCATCACCACGGGCCGGGAGGAGGCCTTCATGAGCTCCAGGGTCTTGTCCGTGTAGGACGGCTTCTCGCAGAACACCTGCCAGCGGGCCTTCGGAAGCCTCTCGATCGAAGGGAAGTCCACGATCGGGAACAGGCAGACGTTGACCTTGAGCCCCAGCGCCTCGAGGAACGGCCTCAGCTCCCGCTCGCGGCAATCCACCGGGAAGTGGAAGAGATTGACGGCCGAGGCGTCCCCCTCGTCGGCGAAGAAATCCGGTCGACTGAGGACGGAGCGGAAATGCTCGCCGAAGTTGTCCCCCTGGTCGCGATCCTTCTGGCTCCAGCTGACCGAGGTGCCGCCGATCTCGTCCTCGCAGCGCCGCGCCAGCCCCTGGAAGTCCTCGCCCATCACGATCGGGGTGCACAGATGCGTGACGACGAGGTAGTTGCCCTCGTCCGCCAGCCGACGCACCTCCGAGACCAGGGAGTCGGCCTTGTCGCCGGTCCCCATCACCATGTCCCGCTCCTCGAGCTCGACGGCGATGAAGTTGTTCTCGCCCGTGGCCTCGGGGTCCAGGGACTCGTCGGGCCAGTCGAGGAAGTTCCATTTGCTGAAGCTGATCTCCGGACGGGCGAGGAAGCACTCGAGGTCGGCGTACTCCACGGTCACGGTCTTGTTGTGAGTGGCTTCCGGCGCCTCCATCTGCACGTCGAAATCCTGGTCGGCGAAGAAGTTCCGCCAGCCTGCTTCCATGAGGCTCATCGGCCCGGCCACGTAAGGAACCTTCACCCGGTCGCCGGCCAAGCCGGGATCGAACTCCTCGGCGAAGGAGTCGGGATCGGCGGCGATCTCCGCGAGGACGCCCGCGAAATGCGGCCCGCCCAGGCGCGCCGCCGCGAAATCGAGGAGCTTGCGCTGGGCCGGGCTCCGCTCCTTCGGCGCGGACGCGGCCCCGGCAAGAAGCTCGAGGGCGAAGCGGCTGCCGCCCGCCGTCAGGCTGAGGCGCAGCGTCTCCGGGCCTTCGACGCACAGGCCGTCGAGCGACCAGCCGGCCTTCCCCTCGAGCCCGAGCCGGCGCGAGACCGAAAGCAGGGCGCGCGGGCCCGCGGTGATATGCCTCATCGGATCTTTCCCCGCCGGGCCGCGAGGCCTTTGACGACCTCGTTGGCCAGGCGCGCGGCGAAGGCGAGCGCCCCGCGGAACCCCAGGAATGGGACGTCGCGCAGGAAGTGGGTGTAGTCCGACGGGAACCCGAACTCGAGCCAGGGCGCCGCCGGCCGGGCCGTCTCGAAGGCGAGAGTGTTCGTCACGACGAGATCGGCGCCGCGTCCGAGGGAGCCGCCGGCCGCGTCCGCGGTCAAGGGCTCGAACTCGACGGGGCGTCCTCGTCCGAGAGCCTCGCACTGCGCCGGGGTCAGATGCCGGGCCGCGCCCGTCAGGAGCAGTCCCGTCACCTTGCCTCCCAGTTCCTCGACGAGCTCCACGAAGCCCGGCGCGTACAGCGGGTCGCCGGCGAAGGCGAAGCGGCGGTGAAGGAAGGCATGGGGCACGCTCCACTGCAGGCGCGGCGCGACGAAGCCGAGCTCCGCGTCGATGAATTCGCGCGCCTTCTCCTCGCGCTTGAATTCACGGCCGAGCAGCTCCAGGAAACGCCGGGTGCCCTCGAGGCCGAAGGGCATCTCGGCCTCGAGGACCGGCACCCCCAGGCGCTTAGCGAGCACGGCCGCGGCCCGGCGCCCATGCGGAAGGGAGACGACGGCATCGGCGTGGCGCGCCTCGCGCAGGTGCGCATAGGGCTTGCCCGACAGCCAGATCGAGATCGGCTCGAGGCCGAGAGCGCGCACCATCCGCTCGAGCTCCCGAAGATTGCCGCGGTGATCGCCCTCGTTGCGGTCCATCATGTAGCCCACCAAAGCGACGGTTCCCTTGCGCCGCTTGGCGCCCGAGAGATCCAGGCCCGAGGCGAGGGCCTCCAGGACCGCGGCGTAGCCGTCGAGCCAGTCGCCCGAGATGGCGCGCGGGACCAGGAACGAAGGCGTCTTCAGGCCGGCGAGGGCCTCGCGCATGATCCGCGCGTAATCCGAGCCCACGATGGCGCAGACGGGCATCGAGCCCATGAACAGGGCACCGCAGGCGGGCCGGGAGGCCAGCGACCTCAGCGCGGCGGCCATGCCCGCCTCGGTGTTGGCCGCGACGTTGAACGCGTCGATGCCGGTGTGGTTGAGGCGGTGCTCGCCGCGGCAGGAGAGGAGCGTCGAGAAAAGATCGTGCCGTCCGTGGATGCGCTCGGCCTTGGTGAACAGGCAGCCGGGCCCGTCGCCCAGGAAATGGGCGTCGGGCAGGGCGTTCATGGCGAGATAGACGCCGTCGAGGAAAGGCGGATTGAGCCGGACGCCGAGGGGCGGCGCGGCGGGCGTCTTATACATCGCGCCCTCCGGGAAGATGCGCGGCGTGGCGCGCGAAGAACGGATTGCGGCACGCCGCCAGGACGCGCTCGAGGCTGCGCAGCGCTCCCTCCAGGCCCATCTCGAAGAATCGGCTCGAGAATCGCGACTTGCCCGCGCGCGTGACGCGATCGTCGAAGAACACGTCCGAATAGACGGCGTGGAACTCGCCTTCGCGCAGCGCCCGCGTCAGTTCCGCCGGCGTGCGAAAGGTCCGGACCCGCGCGCCCGGCGGAAGCGACGCCGGCGCGGGAGCTTTCCCGGCCAGATCGTGATACAGAAGGTCGATGCCGAAGCCCATCTCCGCGACCATCCGGAGCACGGGCGCGCCCTGCCCGAAGCGAAGCCCGCTCAGCCCCGGCAAGGTCGCCTCGGACACGACGAAGGCAAGGCGCCGGGTCGAGGCCTCCTGGCGCCGCTTTTCCCAGAGCGGCAGGAAGGCGGCGAGCCTCGCGCCCCACGCCTTCTCGAACTCGGGGGTCTTGCCCGCCGCGGAGGCGATCGCCGAGAGGCACGCGCGCGTCCCCGCGACGCCGTAGGCGGCCGGCACCGTGAGCACCGTGCGGCGGCCCTCCCCCAGAATCTCGTGAACCGTGTCGCCGAGATCGGAGGCTCTCTCGCAAAAGATCTGGAGTCCGGCCTTGTGCAAATTCTTGAGCGCGGCGAGGTCCACCTCGGGATAGAGGCTCACATTTCCCGTCAGGCCCATTTCCCCGAGCATGGGAAGGAGCAGCTCCGCGCGGAAGCGGCGCGGAAAGTGGAAAAGGTTGACCGCCTGCGCAGCGCCGGGCGAATCGAAATATCCCGCGCCCC
>JAQTNG010000215.1 GCA_028714015.1 Elusimicrobiota bacterium
ATCTCCCCGATCTTGACGACGACGTCCTGGCCCTCGATCACCGCGCCGAACACGGCGTGGCGGTCGTCGAGATGGGGCGTCGCGCCCAGGGTGATGAAGAACTGCGAGCCGCCGGTGTCGGGGCCGGCGTTGGCCATGGACAGCACGCCCGCCTTGTTGTGGCGCAGCTTGGGGTGGAACTCGTCGAGGATCGTATAGCCGGGGCCGCCGCGGCCGGTGCCCGTCGGGTCGCCGGTCTGCACCATGAACTTGGGGATCACGCGGTGGAACGGCACGCCGTCGTAGTAGCCCTTCTCGACGAGCTTCAGGAAGTTGGCGACCGTGTCGGGCGCTTCCTTGGGGAACAGCTCGACGGCGATCTTGCCGAGCGTGGATTCGATAACGACCACCGGATTGTCCGTCTTATAAGGGCGCTCGGCCATATTCATCTCCTGTTAAAATCAGCGTTTGAAACAGCGGCGGCAGCGGGCTTCGTATTTGTCCGTGGCGCCGACCTCGACGACCTTCTTTCCGCCGGACAGGCGCTGCGAACGGTTGGCGGAGTTTCCGCACAGCACGCAGATCGCGAGGTTCTTCGTGACGAACTCGGACAGGGCCATCAGGCGCGCGGTGTTGTCGAAAGGCTCGCCGCGGAAGTCCTGGTCCAGGCCGGCGACGATGACGCGGCGCCCCTCGTCGGCGAGCTTCTCGCAGACCGCGATGATCTCGGGGTCGAAAAACTGGACCTCGTCGATGCCGACGACCTGGGTGTCCGAGTCGATCTTCTCGAGGATGTCCTTGGCCCTGGAAACGGCGATCGAGGGCGTCTTGACCAGGTCGTGCGAGACGATGTGATCCTTGGCGTAGCGCACGTCGAGGGCGGAGTTGAACACCTGGACCTTCTGGCGGGCGATCTGGGACAGGCGCAGGCGGCGGATCAGCTCCTGGGTCTTGCCGGAGAACATCGAGCCGACGACGATCTCGATCCAGCCGCCTCCGGCGTGGTTCCACGCCACGGGGGCGACGGGGCGCGGCCTGTTCACGACCGTTTTCTTGCTCATTTGCCTTTGTACGCCTTCTGAAGATAGGAGCGGTAGCCGCCGGCGACCTTCAGCGGCCGCCACCAGGCCTCGTTGTTCATGTACCAGGAGATCGTCTGCGCGAGGCCCCTTTCGAAATCGTACTCGTGCTTGAAGCCGAGCCGCTTGAGCTTGGAGCAATCGAGGGCGTAGCGGCGATCATGCCCCTTCCGGTCCTCGACGCGCGTGATCAAGCCGTTCGGCTTTTTCATGAGCCGCAGGACTTTTCGGATCAGCTCCCGGTTTTGGCAGGTGTACGACCCGCCGATGTTGTAGATCTCGCCGATGACGCCCTTTTCGAGGACCGTCAAGATCGCCCGCGCGTGATCCCGCACGTGGAGCCAGTCGCGCACCTGCTTTCCGTCTCCGTACTGCGGGAAGGGCTTGTCCTCCATGAAGTTGGTGATCATCAGGGGCAGGGCCTTCTCGGGATACTGGTACGGGCCGTAGTTGTTCGACGCGCGCGTGGTGACCACCGGCGCCTTGTGGGTGACGAAGTAGGAGCGGACCAGCAGGTCCGAGGCGGCCTTCGAGGCGGCGTACGGGCTGTTCGGCTCGAGGTGGTCGCCCTCCTTGGAGTACCCTTTGGGGATCGAGCCGTACACCTCGTCGGTCGACACGTGCACGAAGCGCTTGACCTTGTGGCGCAGCGCCGCGTCGAGCAGGACCTGCGTGCCGAGGACGTTGGTTCGCAGGAACGCGCCCGCGTCGAGGATCGAGCGGTCCACGTGCGTCTCGGCCGCGAAGTGGACGACGGCGTCGCAGCCTTTCATCACGGCGTCCACGGCCTTGGCGTCGCAGATGTCCTTCTTGATCGTCTTGACCTTCAGGCCCGCCAGGTTGGCCGGGTTGCCCGCGTAGGTCTGACGATCGAGGTTGACGATGATCCACCCCGGCCGGGCCTTGAGCAGGTGGCGGATGAAGTTCGAGCCGATGAAGCCGAGGCCGCCGGTGACGAGTATCTTCAAGATTTCTTTCCGTGCTTCTTGGGGAAGTATTCGTCCACGAAGTATTTCCAGGTGTCGCGCAGGCCGTCGTCGAATCCGACCACGGGCTTGTAGCCGAGCTCACGGCGTATCTTGCGGTTGTCGGCCCAGGTGCGGCGCACGTCGCCGCCGCGCATCGGGTGGTGGCGGCGCGAGAGCTTCCGGCCGGTGAGGCGCTCGATCCCCGTCACGACGTCGAGCAGGCTGTAGGTCTCGGAGTTGGCCACGTTGTAGACCTCGCCGGAGGTCGACTTCGGCCCCTTCGCGGCGAGGAGGTTGGCGCTCACCACGTTGGCGACGAAGGTGAAGTCGCGGGACTGCCTGCCGTCCCAATGGATGTCGAGCGGCACGCCGAGGTAGGCCTGCTCCATGAACTTGGGGATCACGGCGGAATAGAGCGACTCGGGGTCCTGGCGGGGGCCGAACACGTTGAAGTAGCGCAGGGAGACGGTCTCGAGGCCGAAGGACTTCGCGAACACGATCGCGTAGTGCTCGGCGGCGAGCTTGGAGACGGCGTAGGGCGACATCGGCTGCTCGCGCATGTCCTCGCGCTGCGGGAACACCTTGCAGTTGCCGTAGGCCGAGCTCGACGAGGCGTACACGAAGCGCTTGACCTTGGCGTCGCGCGCGGCGACGAGCATGTTCAGGGTTCCGGTGACGTTCGCCTCGTTCGAGGGCTGGGGCCGGTCCATGGACTTCGGCACCGAGCGGATCGCGGCCTGATGCAGGACGTAGGCGGCGCCCCTGCAGGCCTTCGCGCAGTCCGCGGGGCGCGTGATGTCGCCCTTGATGAACTGGATCTTCGAGCGGACCGCGGCGATCTTCCCCAGGCTTCCCGTGGAGAGGTTGTCGATGACGCGCACGCGCTCCCCGCGGCGGACGAGCTCGGCGACGATGTGCGAGCCGATGAAGCCGGCGCCGCCGGTGACGAGCCAGACAGGTTTTGCCATGTTGAAAACGATATTAGCATTTCGGAGTTTGGCGTATGTTTGGTTGTCCCGAACGGGCCCGCCTGCTATCCTCAAGTTGACGGTCGAAAGGAGGACACGCTATCGAAAGAGAAGTCTGACCATCGGATTCGGCGCGTAATGGAGCTCCCCGTTCTCGGCGGGGAGCTCCTCCTTTTAGGGGCGGAGGTCGTCCTGGGTGGCGCGCTCGGGGAACAGCTCGGTCTCCCAGTCGCGGCGGGGCGCCTGTTTCGGGTCGAAGGTCCCGAACTTGAAGTCGACGCGGATCGAGGCCTCGCCGACGCCGCCCGGGCGGAAGCGGCCGGCCACCTTCGTGTAGAAGTCGTGCCAGCGCTTCGTCCAGGAAAACTCCTTCTCGAACAGGCGCAAGCCGTGCAGGCCGCCGACGCCGCGGGAGCTCTCCGCCTGGCCGCGGACGCCGAACGCGAGACGCCAGGTCGGGGTCGACGGCGCGACCGCGAAATCGAAGCTCGCGACGTATTTGCGCGAGTCGGCCGCGTTCCAGGAGAAGCCGCCGCCGACCGCCGCCCCCTCCTCGTCGCCCCACCTCGCGTCCATGATCGCCGCCTGGTTGCCGTCGTCGAGCGCGTACTCGTCGCGCACGGTCAGGTTCAGGCGCGCGGTCGGCGCCCAGCTCGCGTCCGCGGTGACGGGCTGCACGCGCCGGCGGAAGCCCACGGTCCGGTCGCGGAACGTGCGGAAGTCGTAGCCGGAGGAGAGCCGGGCGTACATGCGCGGGGCCGGGATGAACACGTCGCTGAGGGTCAGCAGGTTCTCCTCGACGCCCTTGTCGACCGCGCCGCGGTCCTGCTGGAAATGGCCGGACTGCAGGCGCTCGCGGTACGACTGGGTCATGTCGACGCCCCCGAGCGGCGTGTCGAAGCGCAAGGTCGCCGCCGCGGCGGGGCGGCCGAGCACCGCGTCGAGCGTCGTGACCGTCGAGCCCGAGACGGACGCCTGGTCGAAGCGGTTGTAGTACGTCTCCGCGTAGCCGAGCTTCGGCGTCAGGCTCACGCCGCGCATCAGCGCGAAGGTGCGCGTGCCCTCCCAGCCGCCGCCGACCGTCTTCTCGATGTAGGGGCGGCCGGCCTTGAAGGTGTTGTCGGCGACGCCCGTCAGCGTGTTGAGCCAGGGCAGGCGGCCGAAGCGCAGGGGGCTGCTGACGAGGTCGAGGCGCGGATAGCTCTCGGCGGTCTTCAGGAACTTGCGGCGGTTCTCGGCCGCCGTGTCCAGCCGCGAGTAGGAGAGGCGCGCGGTCGCCTGCGAGAACCGGTGCGTGAACGCGCCGCCGTTGACGAGCTCGGGCGTGACGCGCAGCGAGTTCGAGCGCGCGTAGTTGTTGTTGAAGTCCGAGTCCGACTGCACCTGCAGACGGGCCTGGAAGGACGACGAGGAGAAGAGCGTCTGGTAATGCTGGCCGAGCACGGCCCAGCGGCGGTCGCCGGTCGAGGTCTCCTTGATCGTGTAGCCGAACAGCGCGCCGCGCGAGTCCTCGCCGTCGCGGCGGTGCAGCTCGCCGCCGAAGCCGGCCCCCTGCTTCGAGTAGTAGTCGGCGTACAGCTTGCTGTAGAGCGTGTCGCCGTGATCGGTCGTCAGCGTGTTCTTGAGGAACGGCCCGTTGCGGTGGTCGAAGCCGGGCAAAGTCTTCCAGCGCAGATAGTGGCGCGGAGACAGGGATTTGTATAAAAACGGCATGTAGAACACCGGCACGTCGCCGAGGTAAAACAGCACGTTGCGCGCGATCATGTGCTTCTTCGGCTTGACCGTGATCGTCGAGGCGCTGAAGTGATAGTGCGGCGGCTTGGCGTTGCAGCTCGTGAAGTCGCCGCCGAGGTAGTCGAGGCGCCGGTTCAAGCCGACCTTCGCCTCCTTGGCGTGGATGCGCCAGTCCGCGTGGCCCGCGCTCGTGCGCTGGAGGCGCCCCGTGTGCTTGGCGAAGTCGAACTCTCCGGATTCGCCGTACACGGCGGAGATGCCGTCCTCGACGAGAAGCGGCCCCTCGGAGCGGCCGCGCCGGTGCTCCGTGTCGATCCACAGCTCCTGGCCCTTCACGGTCCAGGTGGATTCATTGAGCACCACGTGGCCCTGCAGATGAAGCTGCTGGCGGTCCGCGTCGAACTCGACCTGGTCGGCGGCGTAGTCGAGGCGCGGGCCGGGCGGCGGCGCGGGCAGGGCGTAGTCCTCGGCACGCGAGGCTCCGCCGAGCAGGAGAACGAGCAGGGCGGCTCGAATCAACCGCGCCGCTCCCGGGACAGAAGTGCGGCGCCCACGACGCCCCAGTCCCGAGCGACCGGGGCCGACAAATCGAGGTTCTCGAACGGCTCGCGAAAGGGCTGGGCCGCGAACACGCGGCGGACCGGATCGAGCACCAGCTTGCCCGCGCGCGCCACGCCGCCGAGCAGGAGGACGGCGTCGGGGTTGAGAACGAGAATCACGCCGGCGAGGCCCTGGCCGAGGCGCGTGCCGACCGTGTCCCAGACCTTCCGGGCGCCGCGGTCGCCGTCCCGCGCCGCGTCGGCGACGGCCTTCGGCGTGAGCGGAGACGGCGGGCGGCGCATGAGCTCCTTGGCCAGGCGCTGGATCGCGTACGTGCCCGCGTACGCCTCGAGGCAGCCGCGGCGGCCGCAATGGCAGAGAGGGCCGTCGAGCTCGAGGGTCAGATGGCCGATCTCGCCCGCCGAGCCCGTGGCGCCGCGGTGGAGGCGCCCGTCGATGACGAGCCCCCCGCCGACGCCGGTGCCGAGGGTGACGCCGACGACGGTGCGGGGCTTCCTTTTCAGCGCGACGACATAGCCGCCCCAGACGGCGGCGTTGGCGTCGTTGTCGACGGTGACGGGGACGCCCAGCGACTTCGAAAAGGCTTTTTTGAACGAAAAGCCGGTCCAGCCCTTCAGGTTGGGAACGAACAGAAGGGTGCCGGTCTTCGCATCCACGCCCCCGGCCAAGCCCAACCCGACGGATCCGAAATTCCATGCTTTCACGATCGCCGCTGCGCGGCGTATGAAATGGGCGGGGCCTTTGGACGGCTCGGTGGGGATCTGTTCCGAGCGGAGCACCTCACCCTTGGGATCGACCAAACCGATCTTGGTGAAGGTCCCCCCGACGTCGATGCCGACGGAAAGATTCTTCATTTCTTCCCCAAGGCCTTCAACGCGGCGCCGGCGAGGTAAAGAGAACCGGTGCAGACGGCGACGCGCGGAGCGCGCTTGTCGTTTTTCCATGCCGCGATGGCTGTCGCAGGATCCCGCTCGATGGTCACGTGCGCCTTCGGCGCGGCGCGGCGGACGAAGACCGCGAAATCCACCGGCTCGAGGGCGCGCGGGCTCGGCGGGCGCACGAGGACGGCGTCCCGTATGAAGGGCGCCAACGGCGCCAGGAGGCCCGCGGTGTCCTTGTCCTTCATGATGCCCATGATCCAGCGCGCGGGCTTCCTCGAGAGCGGCGAGGACTTCCAGGTCGCGGCCAGCGCGCGCGCGGCCTCGGGGTTGTGGCCGCCGTCGATGACGAGCGTCTTATCTCCGAGCTTGATCGCCTCGAAGCGCCCGCGCCAGGCGACCTTGGCCAGGCCTCGCTTCCACGCGTCATGGGATACAACAAGACCGGAGGCGTCCAGGGCGGCTTCAGCCAACGCCGCGTTCCAGCCCTGGCGCGAGCCGAGAAGGGACAGCGTGTAGGACTTGCCCGACGGGGCGCGCAAGACTTGCCGGCCGCCGGCC
>JAQTNG010000216.1 GCA_028714015.1 Elusimicrobiota bacterium
CTTCGTCGCGAAGAGCGACGCGCTCGCGCTCGCGTGGGACCTTCCGACGTTCGCCCTCGTAGGGAGTCCCGCCCCCGTGATCTACGAGAACGGCGTCTCGAAGACGAGCGACATCTACACGACGTCATGGGACGACACGAAGGCTAATCACATCAAGGTCGGAGCCGGGACGGACGGTGTCGATCTCCTCACGGCGGAGGCCGCGCGCACGACGGTCGCCATAGCGCCGAGCCCCGCCACGAGCGGCACGTCGCTCATCGTCGCGGCCGGCAAGGGCGCGCGCTTCCCGGCGACGCCTTTCTACGCGAACGTCTGGCCGACGGCCGTCCCTCCGACTCTGGCGAACATCGAAACCGTCCAGGTGACGAACGTCGCGACCGACACGCTGACGATCGTGCGGCACCAGAACGGGACCTCCGCGCGGTCGATCGTCATCGGGGACCAGATCGCCGTTCCGCCGCTCGCGACCGTCCTGATCACGATCGACGCGACGTGTCGCCGCGCTATGCGGCGGGCGAAGTTCCTGAACCAGAAGAACCCGTTCACATGGGACCCGCCCGAGATGAGCACCGCCGGGCCCGTGACGATCCTCGAGGTCCGGAAGTAGGGGCTCGATGGCTCCTCGCATCCCGATCAGCGGTTCGCCGGGGGCGAGGGCGCCGAGGACCCCCGTCAACATCAACGTCGGCCAGCCAGGGGTCAGGCGGCATGAGCGCGGCCCGGGCCCACTGGCCGTCCTGCCTGAGTGGTGGGCGGTCCTCGGCGCGGGCTCCGGCGTAGCGCCGAAGGAGCCGTTCCGCTTTCCCCTCAGCGGTGCCGTCGCGCCCGACCAGCTCATCCCCGTTCCCTTCGGCCAGGTCCGCGTCGGCGGGACGGTCCTCGACGTCTACTCGCCATTGTCGAACGACCTTGTCTCGAGCGGCTTCGTCATCGTGTGGAGCGAGGGGCCGATCGCGTCGATCGACGCTTTCCTTTGCGAGGGCGTGACGCTCGCCGCGTTCTCGGACGCGAATTCTTCGCTCGGCATCGCGCACTACCTCGGGAACGGTTCCGCGCCAGGCGGTGCGCCGTATCCGACCCCGACCGACGTCTCCTTCACGGACCTGCAGCTCTATCGCTCGTCGGTCCTCGGGGCGCAGCCCTGGTTCCTCCTCCCGAACGGGAAGCAGAACGGGCGCTACGAGTGGGCCGTCGACATGCACGGCCTCTGCCTCTACGATCCGCGCCAGGACTCCACGAACGGCGGCAGCGGCTCGCAGCGCGCGGCCACGCCTTCGACGTGGACCTACTCCAACAATCCGGCGCTCGTCTACCGCTACATCAAGAGCCGCTACGAGAAGGCCGCGATCGACGATGTCTCGATCGCCGTCGCGGCTGACGCGGCGGACACCGCTGGCTTCACCTGCAACATCGTCTTTACGACCAGGACGCCATCGCGGGACGCGATCGCGGCCGTCCTCCAGACCTGCAACGGCATCGAGATCACGGCGAACGGGAAGTGCGGGCTCTTCCTCGATCTCCCGAACGCCGGCGCGGCCGTCGCGACGCTCTCCGAGGAAGACGGGGATATCTGGGGCCTCAAGTACGAGTACCTCTCGGCGCGCGATCGCTATACGCGCGTCGCTGTCTCCTTCAAGAACGCCGCCGCGAACTACAAGGACGACCAGACCCCCGATTTCGACGACCCAGGCATCGCTCTCCTGACGGTCCCGATCAAGGCGCTCGTCGTCGCTGCGCCTGGTATCAACACCCTCGATGCCGCGGTCATCCTTCGGGACTACCTCTTCAACAGCCAGGCGGTGAGATTCCGGCTCTCGGGGATGATGAGCGGGCGCGGGATCACGCTCCAACAGGGGCAGAAGGTCCGCATCAAGACCCTGAAGGGGACGGACCTCGACTTCATTCTCATCCAGCTCCCCGGCGACTCTGAGGGTTTCTTCTCGTTCGCCTCGAAGCCCTACGACGCCGCGGTGTGGGGGACGACACCCGTCACGCAGGGGCCCCCGATATTCGGGCCGCCGCCGCCCTTCACTCCGCCGACGGCCGTCACGTTCCCGCACATCACGACGGACCCCTTCTGCTACTGGAGCCCGCCGCGCGCGCTCGATGCGGGGACGGCACCGACGCTCTCGTGGGCGTACCCGCCAGCTGGGCCTCCGCTCTTCACACCCGAACCCGTCTACGGCTACCTCGATCTCGGAGCGGGCGTCGCGAAGAAGATGGGCCGGTATATCTCGCGGAGCAGCACCGGCTCGGGGACGATCTACGCTCCGACGGCCATCGAGTGGTCCGACGACGGCTCGTCGTGGACGGGTGTCTCGGGGCTCGTCCTTCAGTCGTGGATCAAGATGTCCAGCCCGACGACGCAAAGCTACGTCGTCTCGGAATGGACAACGCCGACCGCAGCGCACCGCTACTGGCGCGCGAACTTCGGCGACTTCTCCGCCATCCTTACCGGGCCTCCCGTCAGTCCTCCAGCCGTCACGGGAGACTCGTTCTACGACGTCCTCGCCGAGATCGATCCGTTCGTCACGGCCTACGAGGTTCACAACTCGAGCGCAAACATGCTCCTCAGCTCGCCGGAGCTCGACCCGATCTTCACCGTCATCCCGGCGTCAAGCTGCCCCACTGCGACGAAGCCCCTCGACCTTCGGACGATCGTCTTCGCGATCGGAGTCGACGGGATCCAGACCGCGCGCGTCTGCATCGTGCCGGTCGGGAACCGCGGTCCCGGCGCCGAACCCGTCCTTCTCATCGAGGACGCCGCCGCCGTCGGCTTCTACCCTGGCGCGCAGAATTCTGCGGCGGTCACTGTTCGACAGGCCGGCGTCGCGATGGACGTCGACTCGGTCGCGCTCGACGTGCTCGACCTCGCCACCGCCACGCCCGGCCTCTCGGCGGCTGGACACGCGCGCCTGAAGACGGACGGAGCGGCGATCCTCGCGTCCATCAACGGCGGGGCCTATGCGGCACTCGGCGGGGGCGGCTCGGGAACGGTGACGAGCGTCGGCCTCGCGGCACCCTCGGATCTTCTCGACGTCTCCGGCTCTCCGGTCACGGCGGCGGGGACGCTGACGCTCGCGAAGCCGACGACGACGCCGCAAGGGAAGTTCTACGGCGGTCCCGCGAGCGGCGGCCCCGGTGCTGCCGCGTTCCGCTTCATCGACCCCGATGACCTTTCGGGGGTCGAGATGGTCCTGATCGTCGAGACGCCAGCCGGAGTGATCGACGGCGTGAACGACGAGTTCGTGCTCTCGAAGGCTCCGGAATCGAAGGTGCTTCTCATCGTGGACTCGCAGGAAGTGCAGGGCGGTGTGACGTGGGGCCAGTACGGCACCGGGAATAAGACGATCCGCTTCGCCTTCGGGTCCAACCTTCCGCAGAGCACGATCAAGGCAACGTACATGGCCCGCGTCGCCGCGACGACGGCCCCGCCAGACACGCTCCCGACCGGCACGGCGGAGACGTGGACGGCGGAGACGCCCGCCGCGACGAAGGACTGGATCGATGTCGCGTACTCGCCGACGCTACAGCGGCTCGCCGCGATCTGCACCGGCACGGGCGGCGACACGCAATGCATCATGGTCTCCGACGACGGCGGCGAGACGTGGGCGCTGAAGACCACGGGCTCGTATCTGAACTGGCGCTCGATCTCGTGGTGCGGCGACCGCTGGGTCGTCATGCCGGACACCGTGTCGGGTGCCGATTACCTCTATTCGACAGACGGCGAGACGTGGGTCCACGGCACAAAGAGCGGCGGGACCGTCTTCTGGAACAGCTACCGCGTCGTCTGGTTTCCTCCTGCAAATCTCTATGTGGCGATCAAGGCTCTCGGCGGCGCGTCGACGGCCCGCATCGCGACCTCGCCGGACCTTGAGACATGGACCGACCGCTCGACTCCGAATGGACTGGAGCTGTTCGGGCTCGTCTACGCTGCCGAGATCGGGATGCTCGTCGCGGTCGGCAAAGGCACGACCGGCTCAGTCATCAGGAGCCCTGACGCGATCAACTGGGAGGACGTTACCCCGAACACGTACACGTGGAAGGACGTGGCGTGGGCCTCGGATCTCCGGCGTCTCGTCGCCGTGTCGGACGATGGCATCACGACGCAGGCGATGATCAGCGACGACGGCGGCGCGACGTGGGCGCTTCAGACGACGCCGACGAACACCCACGACTGGACTCGCATCGTGTGGTCGCGGAAGCGCCGCCTCCTCGTGGCGGTCTCCGGCTTCACCGGCGCCGAGGACTTGTCCTGCATGACGAGCCCCGAGGGCGAGACGTGGGCTGAACAGATCACGCCGCCGAACACGGGTTCGGCGAGTGGGGGGCGCTGGACCGGGCTTGCCGTCGCGGACGATCTCGACGCGATCGTTGCCGTCGGGCAGGTCATCACAGGATCACCGCCTCTGGTCATGAGGAGTGCTGCATGAAACGTCTCTTGATCCCGTTCCTCGCGGCGCTTCCGCTCCTCGGGCAGACGCCGACGCCGACTGTTACGCCCACGATCACGCCGACGCCCACCATCACGCGGACTCCTACGCGGACGCCGACAATCATGCTGCCTCAGAAATACAGCCTCGCGACTCAGGTGCGGCCCGGGTTCCCGGCAGGAAACCTCGGAGCCGAGGCGACAACGAATCTCCCCGGTGACACCTACTACGCGAAGGACGCGAGGTCATTCGACCGCGTCGCGCCGAACACGACGGCCACACGGAAATTCTGGATGCAGGTGTCCTCGGCCAAGCCCCTGTGGGTCACGCTTCAGGCAGGCGACATCCCCGCCCTCTCCTACGTGACGAGCGTCGCGACGACGGCCCCGATCACGGGCGGGACGATCACGGGAAGCGGAACGATCGGGATCTCAGACTGCTCCGCGACAGCAAGAGGGGCCGTCCCCGATCCGACGGGCGCGGGAGCCGGAACGTTCCTCGACAAGACGTGCAACTGGTCGCAGCCATCGGGGTCGTTCACGAGCCCGTTGACGACGAAAGGCGACCTTCACACCTATTCGACCGGCGACACGCGTCTCGCGGTCGGTGCAAACGGTACGGTGCCGATGGCTGACTCCGGCGCAACTCCCGGCCTCTCGTACCAGTATCCCGGCGTCGGAACGCTTCGGACGCTCAAGGAAACCACGTTCGCCGGGATCACGCCGGCGGGCTACGCGGACGCTTCGACGACGACGATCGACGGGAGTGACTACACGGCCTCTGTTCCCTCCGGTGGAGCGGCGATCGACATCGTGGCGAGCGGCCTCCGCCTTCGCATGGGGTCGACGCCGTCCTTCTCGATCATGACGATCTCCCCCGGAGCGACGGGCGACTTCCTGTCTATCCTCGGTGAGGCTCGCTTCCGGCGCGGGCACTGGGCGCTCTGGAGTCACATGGCGTCCTACGACTACACGAACACGAGCGGCGTGATTCGCGGCGTGACGGGCGAGGTGACGATGTCCGGCTGGGGCGTGTCCCTCGCGAATCGGAACCGGAATCTCGACGGCGCCCCGAACTCCACGACGGGCGGGCTTGCCATGTTCTACACGTGGGGCTCGCTGCAAGACCCGTCCTCGTATCCCGGCGTCACGTCGGCGGACGTGATGTGCGCGTACTTCCGCGCCCCCGACATCGTGGACGTGTATTACGGGACGTGGTCCTCGGGCTGGCCGACGATGGAGTCCATGACGTTCCTCGGAACGATCAGGATGAGCCCGCAGGGGTTCGTCGGAAACGTCAACCCGATCGCGACCTCGGTTGCGATTCGCTTCTACATCGGCGGCAGCTCGTCCACGACGGGCACCTACGAAATCATCATCGACCGCTGGCGCCTGACTGCGTGGGAATGAGAGGGGATGTGCGAACGCTGCGCTCAGGCGGAGGCAAGGGGATGGCTCAACGCTCTCAAGCACCGCGACTCCTGCACGCGCTCGGACTGTCCGTGTCGCTCGCCGCTTGCGGAGGAGGACCGCCCGCCGCCAGCGGCGGCGACCTCGTCGCCCATCCCGGCGTCTCTGCCCCCGTCCTCGCCGCAGTCGGACGAGGACTCGTCGCTCGACCATCTCGTGCGACGGCGGCAACGGCCTTCGACTGCCAGACCACCGCGCGCGCGTTGATCCCGTGGCAGGGGACGGACTTCACGAGCCCGCTCTTTCGGGCGGCCTGCGAGGCGCAGCTACCGGACGCGCCCGAGTTCACCGAGCGCCGGGCGGCGGCGTGCGCGGTGCTACGGGCGGGGGCGACGCAGTGAGCCTCCTCCCCGGCGACTCCCCGCTGACGACGCGCGAGCGGGCCCTCGTCGGGCTCGTCCTGCTCGGGCTCGCCCTCGCGCTCTGCTACCTTGCCGCGTTCCTGTTCGGCTGAAACGCGCTTCGCTTTCCGGCTCGAGGTGGTCGAGCCGGCCTCCTTGGCGCCCGGGCCCGCCTGGGCGCCGCTTTTTGTCGGAAACGGGACCGACCGGGATGGCTGAAAAGTGGCCACGGTTCGCGCCGGCCGCCGCGTTCGCCGTTCGCGAACCCCGTAACTCTCTGTCACTGAGTCACATAGTGGCGGGGCCGACGGGGCTCGAACCCGCGACCTCAGGCGTGACAGGCCTCTTCAGGACCCGCTACCCCCTCCGTTTATTGACGATTCCGGCCTGAGCGGCGCTCCTTCGCGCCCCCTGACCGGGGTGATTTGGCTACGGTATGGCCACGGTTTACGGGCACGAGCCG
>JAQTNG010000217.1 GCA_028714015.1 Elusimicrobiota bacterium
GGCACCGATCCTAAAAGAAGTCCCGAGTTGTTGGCGGTGAACACGACCTCCGCGCCGTGGGCGCGCGCCAGCCGCGGCAGCGCCGCCTGTTCCCACACGATGCGTCCGGGGCCGCGGAAGGCCGCGGGCACCCGCACGACCTCGAGCCGCGCGCTCCCGGAGCAGAGGCCCGCATAGCGCTCATCGGGAGCGACGATCACCGTCTCGACGTCGCGCCGGCGGGAAAGCACCGGCAGGATCGAACGGAAATAGGCGTCCCCCCCGTAGCTCTTCGCCGACAAGGCGGGGATCAGGACGCGGAGAACGCTCACAGCGTCACCTTGTGACGCACGGCCCATTCGCGCAGCGCGATCAGCGCCCAAACGCGAGACCATGACAGTCCGGGACGCCTCTCTTGGAACCCGTCCCAAAGCCGCTTCACCTCGCGCGGTTCGAAGCCGAGCGAACCCCAGGTCGCCGCATCGTTCATCGCTTCGTCGCCGAGCGGCTTCAGGCGACCGCGCAGCCACTCTTCCCACGGAAAAGTAAAACCTTGCTTGGGCCGGGCCCACACCGACCGCGGAACGGCGCCGGCGGCCGCGTCGAGGAGCAGGGGCTTCGGGCGCCCCGCCTCGAGCTTCATGGAGCCGGGCAGCGCCGAGACGAGGTCCACGACACGCCGGTCCAGGAAGGGGACTCGCACCTCCAGGCCATGCGCCATGCTCATCACGTCGCCGTCGCGCAGAAGCATCTGCCCCATATAGGAGCGCAGCTCAAAGAGAGCTACGGCGTCGATGGGATCGAGCCCCGCGCTTCCCGCCACGAGTTCCCGCTCCAGCGATTGCGGCAGCGCCGAACGGCCGCCGGAAGCGCCAGGGAACAGGCGTGCCCGCGTCTCCGGAGCGAATACCTGACGCATAAGAAGATATATCGAGAGAGCGTCCCCGCCGTCGCGAAGGAACTGTTCTATCTTTCCGGGAATTTCCCTTCCGCGAACCGCCGCCAAAGCAGTTGCGGCGGCGCGCCGGCCGGCCGCCGGGGCGAAGGACAACGGCCGCGCCCAGCGCAGGGCGCGGGGCACGAGCCGGAATGTCGAGTAGCCGCCGAATACCTCGTCGCCGCCCTGCCCCGAGAGCGCGACCTTCACGCCGGCCGCGCGAACGGCTTCGGAGATGACGAAGACGTTGGTCCCATCCAGCGTCGGCTGGTCCATCGCGTCCAAAGCGCGCGGCAGGCGGCCGAGCAGGTCGTCGGCGGTCAGCGTGAGCTCCTCATGGTCCAAGCCCAGCCGGCCGGCGACCTCGCGCGAATGCTCCGCCTCGGACCACTCCGCTTCGGCGAAGACGACCGAGAAGGATTTCAGGCCCTTCGCATGCCGCGCCGCGAACGAGGCGAGCGCTGTCGAATCGACGCCTCCGCTGAGAAATATCGAGACCGGAACATCCGAGACCAAGTGCTCGCGGGCGACCTCGTCGAGCACGCCGCGCAGGCGCTCGACCGCCTCGGCTCGCACGGAAGCATCCGCGCCCTCATGGGCGAAAGGCGGACGCCAATAGCGCTTCGGCCCCTCGACCGTGCCGTCCGCCGCGACCCGAAGGAAGCATCCCGCCTGCAATGAGTTGACGCCGGCGATCGAGGTGACCGGTCCCTGGACGGCGCCGTAGCCGAGATAGCCCGTCAGGCCCTGAGGGTCCGCCTTGCGCTCCGCCAAGCCGGCGTCGAGCAAAGCACGAATCTCGGAGGCGAAAGAGAACGTGCCGTCGGGCGCGCGCCGCCAATAGAGCGGCTTGATGCCGAGCGGGTCGACGGCGAGAATCAGAGCCTTCTCGGAGGCATCCCAAAGGGCGAAGGCGAACATGCCGCAAGCCTCGTCCAGCATGCCAAGGCCTTTGCGCGCGAAGAGCCGGAGAAGGACCTCGGTATCGCTGTCGGAATGAAACGCTTCTCCTTCGGCGGAGAGCCGGGACTTCAGGGCCTTGAAGTTGTAGATTTCGCCGTTGAAGGCGATCCAATCGCCCGTTCCGGGGTCGCGCATCGGCTGACGCCCGCGCTCCGAGAGGTCCAGGATGGAGAGACGCCGATGCACCAGCGCCAGCCTTCGCCCCTCTCCCGCGTCCAAGGATTCGATGCCTTCGCCGTCAGGTCCGCGATGCGCCAGCGATCGCGCGAGGGCGCGGGCGACATCTCCCTCGTCCGCCCGGGTGCGGCCCAGGAAGCCCGCGATGCCGCACATCAGCGGTTCCTCCGGGCCCAGGACTCGGCCCAGGCTCGCGCCTCAGCGGCCGGATCCGCATCGACACCGAGGCCCCGCAACGGCCAGGCGGGATCGAGCCAGGTCGCGCGCGCGAGAGCGGCGACGGCGGCCCCAGGCATCCCTTCACCTTCGGCGATCCGAGCCTCCCGGCGCGCCAGGCGAGAGCGGAACAGAGCCGGAAGCCGGCTCGTCCGGTACCAACGACGGAATTCATCAATGAACTCGGACGAAGAAGGTTCTTCAAGCGGGTCCTTACCGACCTTGGCGCGCAGCGTTGCGCAGGCGTAGGCGAGCGCACAGTATTCGAACTGCTCGCCGCCTTCGGAGGCAGCCGTCATCGAATGGTTCGAGACGGTCAATCGAACCAGGACATCGGAAAGACTGGACAGACGCCCCAGTTCCGAGAGCCGCCGGAGCAAATCGTAATCCTGAGCCTTGATAAAGGCCGCACGGTAGCCGCCCGCCGATTCGAGGGCGTCGCGACGCACCATCAGAGTCGAATGCGGAATCGGGGTCAGAAGGGAATCGAGAGACGCGACGAGCGCGGCATGGTCAGAGGGGTAGACATGACTCCCCAACGCCGATCCGCTCTCGGAGACGAGTTCGACCCCGCATCCGATGGCGACGACCTCCGGCCGGCGCGCCAGTTCCTCGGACTGCCGCCGCAGCCGGTCGGGCAGGCAGACGTCGTCCGCGTCGAGGCGCGCGATCAGCGTCCCCCTCGCCTCCGAAACGCCGCGACGCAGCGCCGCGGTCAGCCCGGCCCCCGCCTGACGCACGACGCGGAAGCGGCTGTCTCCAACGACAGCGTCGGCAGTGCCGTCGGTCGAACCGTCGTCGACGACCACGCACTCCCAATCGGGCATCGTCTGAGCGGCCAAGCTCGCGAGGGCCCGCGGCAACGTGCCGCGGGCGTTCCTCGCGGCAAGCACAACGGAGATCAAAGGAGTCATCGGGGCCTTCGGCGGAAGAGTCGAGCAGCGCCGTCCTCGGCAACCAACTCCCAGTAAGGATCCTTCTCGACCATGGCGTAATAATGCTCCGGTCTCACGCGAAAATCTTCGTACGTCTCCGCCCAGCCCGCGATGTCGGTCCGGGACCGGTCGATCAGAACATAGTCGATGCCCTCATCGAGGGCCGGGAACACGAGCATCCGCCGGCGATCGAAGAGCAGGGGAAGCAGATGCTGGGGCGCCGAGACGGCGGCGTCGGACGGCACGCGCGCGGCGAGACGCCGCGCGGCGGCGGCGGCCGCGGTGGGAACGTACTGCGAGCGGTGGTAGCTCGTGGAACGGAAGACACCGACCTTATACGACGCATCCCAGAACTGACGGGAGATCGGCGAAGGACCGAAGAAATGGGCGCAGGAGAGCGACGCGGCCGCGAGCGCCGCGCAAGCGGGCAGGGTCGAAGCGGGGCGGAACTTCTCGAGGCGCTCGATCCCCCGGACCGTGGAGAAGAAGAGGATCGGGATCGTCGGGCACAGGTAGTACAAAGTGAAGTTGTAGTTCGTCACCGAGTCGCTCATGAAAGTCGTCGCCACGTTGGGCAACGCGACAAGGAGCCCGAGCGGGTCCAACAACGGAAGCAGCGCCAGCGGCAACAGATATATCGCCGCGTTCCCCAGCCGGGGGGCCGACATGAGCTTCGCCGCGGTCGAGAGAGGATGAGAGAGGACGCCCCAGAGAATCTCCACCGGCGTCGAGCCCCAGCTCCGGTAGTTGCCCATGTAGACGAGGGAATTGTCCGAGCGGTACGAGGGGATGACCCCCTTTAGGACGATGAGAAAATAGAGCGCGCCGGCAGCCGCGACGCCGAGGCCGAGCGCACGGCGTCCCCGCAGGAAAGCGTAGACCCCCAACGCCGCGACGACCAATGCGACCTCCTCGCGGACCGAGAGAGCGACCGCCGCCGCCGCGAGGAAGGCGGTCGTGCGCTCCTCTTCCAGCGCCCAGAGCGCCCAGGCCAGCGCCGGGATCGAGAGCTCCAGGTACGCGGTCCCGTAAATGGCGATATAGTGAAGGGTTGGATAGCAGAAAAAGGTCGCGACGACGAGCGCCGCCGGCTCGGCTCCCAGCTTCTTCCGCGCGAACAGGAAAAGGGGCACCGCAGCAGAGGCTATGTATGCGATCTGAAGAATAGTGAGGACCGCCTGGCCTGGAAAAAGTTTAAAGAATGGCCAGTACGCCGCAAACAGGAGCGGCGTAAAATGCGCCGCGAACCAATGGGGCCCCGTGAAGAAAGCCGCGGACATCGGGCTCGTCAAACCCAGGCCATGGGTGCTGCGCCACAAAATCTCGAGATGGGTGGCGCGGTCGGCGTACTGGTTCAGGGCCGCGGCCTTCCCGAACGCCATCCAGAGCACCGAACAGACGTAGAAAACCGCCGAGGCCGCCATCGCGGGCACCGCCGCCCGCTCGAGTCCGGCTTGAATTCTCGGGATGCGCGCGGCCCGCCAGGCCGCCCCGGCCGCCGCGACCGTGCACAACGATCCCACCGCGTAAAGGCGGAAGAGCGGAGCGAGTTCAGCGTTCATCGGTCGGCTTTCCTGCGCGCCGACGCCAGCATCTCTCCCGCGTAAAACGGCAGCGAGGCCGCGCGCAGACGCTTCGGGGTCAAACGATAGACGGGCTCGACGAGCGTCCGCAACTCGGGGCCGAAATGGCGCATCATCTCGAAGATGTATTCGATCGGAAGCGACTTCCAATGCGCCCGCGCACGAAAGTCCTCGCAACCGGCCTCCGTCAGCATCGATTCGAGCGCCGACTGAGGAAGAAGGTTGATGTGTTCGATCGGCGCATAGGGCGGCCAAAAACGACCGAGCGCGCGGGCGGGCAGAGATCCCCTGTCGGGCGTCTGGACGAATATCCACCCCCCAGGTTTCAGCATCTGGACGCAGCGCGCGACCAAGCCTTTCGGATCACGGACGTGCTCGACGACGCCGAACAAACAGACGGCGTCGTAGCTGTCTCCGTCCAAGCCTCGGTCATGGACGTCGATCTTCCGAACGCGCCCGGGCAGCGTCTTCTGCGCTTCGGCGACCGCCTCGTCCTGGAGCTCGTAGCCCATCACATCGCACCCGGCCTCTTGAGCCAGGACCAGGAACTCTCCCGTGAAGCAGCCGACCTCGAGGAGGCGGAGGCCACGAAGACCTCGTCCGTCCCCCCTGAAGCGCTCGGCGACCTCCGCGAGGAAACCTCGGTAGACATTCCGGTAGCTGTCGGCGAAACGCCGGATCAGCTCGTAATTGCCGTCGTTGAACTTCGCGCGGTAATGGCCCTCGATCTCATCATCCGTCGGGGAAGGAACCATCGAGGCCGTCCCGCAGGAACCGCAGGAAGCGTAAGCATGCCGCCCCTTGGGGAACGCGAGGGCCATGCTCCCGCCGCAGACGACGCAGACGTCGGTCACGACCAAGGACTCACCGCCGGGCGGGGACGCGCACGCCGTCCTCGATGTACGACCGCCGCACATCGAGGTCGTAGTCCTGCGGCCGGTGGTTGGCGATGCGGCCGCTCAGCAGACGCTTGACCATGTCCTTGTAGATGCGCTCCGACGCCTTGCCGTCCCCCAACCCGTGCTTCCACTTCGTGCCGCGCAGATACTCGAGCTTGGCGAACACGGTCTTCGCCGGATACTTCGCGGGCATGGTCGGATCGTACTTGACGCTGCTGCGGACATCGTACGTCTGCGGCCTCTCGGTCGCGTGCCGCATCTGCATGGAGGGCACGCCCAGCACCACCGTCTCCTCGACGACCGTGCCGGAGTCGGTGACGACGCCCGCGGAGCGGGTCATGAGCACCAAGAACTCGTGATAGCCGACGGGATCGACCATAATGACGTTCTTCGGCACCTTGAAGCCGTACTCCTGGAGGACCTTCTGCGTGCGGTAGGAGGCCGGGAAGTACACCTTGCGCGGCGCGGCGGCCACGAGATCGAGTATGTTTTTGAAAGAAGACTTGATGTGGACGTTCTCGCGGCGATGGCAGGTCATCGCGTAGAAGTTCCCCTCCTCGATGCCGCGCGAGGCGAAGAAGTCCGGCGTGGCCATCTTGTCGAACATGGCCTTCTTGTCGAAGTAGTGCTTCTGGAGGACGTCCACGATCGGATTGGTGACGACCTGGATGGCCTTCGGGTTGATGCCCTCGTCCACGCCCTGCTTCTTGTACTCCGGGTAGTAGGTGTAGATGAGGTCGGACAGGTGGTCGATGACGCCGCGGTACTTCTCCTCGGGCATGCGCCAGTCGTAGGAGCGCATGCAGCCCTCGAAATGGACGATGGGGATGTTGAGCTGGGCGGCGGCGAGACACGAGATGACCGTGTTCGTGTCGCCCAGGTACATCGCCGCGTCGGGCTTAAGCTTGGCCAGCACCGGATAGAGCTTGGAGATGATGGAGGAACTGACCTCCGCGTCGTTGGAGCCGCGGGCGTTGAGCTCGACCTCCGGGGGCTTCACGCCCAG